>JAJYGY010000148.1:0-2538 GCA_021790555.1 bacterium | reverse complement strand
GCCGGGGTGCTGTGGCTGTTCTTCCGCCTGACCCGGGCCCTGGAGGCCCACCTGCGGGCCTGGGCCGCCGCCACGCCCGGCCGGATGGACGACCTGCTGGTGCCCCTGCTGGCCAGGAGCCTGCGGGCCATGGCGCCGGTGGTGGGCGTGATCTTCGCCCTTCCCCTGCTGGGCCTGCCCCGGCGCTTCGCCGGGGTGCTGGCCAAGGGCAGCAGCATCCTGCTCATCGTGGCGGTGGCCCTGGTGCTCTGCCAGGTGGTCAACGTGGCGCAGAAGGCCGTGCTGGCGGAATACGACATGGCGGCGGCCGACAACCTGAAGGCGCGCAAGATCCACACCCAGGTGCGCGTCATCAGCCGGACCCTCTACGTGGTCATCGCCCTGTTCGCCTCGGCCTCGGTGCTGATGCTGTTCAAGGAGGTGCGGCGCTTCGGGGCCAGCATCCTGGCCTCGGCCGGGGTGGTGGGCATCATCGTGGGCTTCGCCGCCCAGAAGACCATCGCCAACCTCTTCGCCGGATTCCAGCTGGCCATGACCCAGCCCATCCGCCTGGACGACGTGGTCATCGTGGAGGGCGAGTGGGGACGCATCGAGGAGATCAACCTGACCTACGTGGTGGTGCACATCTGGGACGACCGGCGCCTGGTGGTGCCCCTGAGCCACTTCATCGAGAAGCCCTTCCAGAACTGGACGCGCACCTCGGCCGGGCTGCTGGGCTCGGTGTTCGTGTGGGCCGACTACAGCCTGCCCCTGGAGGACGTGCGCCGGGCCCTCAAGGAGATCATCGAGCCGCATCCGCTGTGGGACAAGAGGTTCTGGAACCTGCAGGTCACCGACGCCAGCGAGCGCAGCATGCAGCTGCGCGTGCTGGCCACGTCCGAGGATTCGTCCAAGTCCTGGGACCTGCGCTGCGACATCCGCGAGAAGCTCATCGCCTACGTGCAGAAGCACCACCCCGAAAGCCTGCCCCGCCTGAGGGCCGAGGTGCAGGAGAAGGCTGGAGCGCCCGTTTTTCCTTGATTTTTGCCCACCCTTTCACGGCGTGATGGTCTCATTGGTTTGGACGCCGCCCTCTCAACGGTCACCCCCCCGATTTACATCTATAAAATAAGGGTTTTTCTGCACGGAAGAACTCAAAAAAGGGGTCTTTTTTCGTTTTTCAGGAAAAGTTGGTAGATGAATTGGTAGATGAGTTTCGTCGGTAGATGGTGATAAGAATGGCTGAAAGTTAAGCAAACTTCCTTAGAAGCCGATGCCTGCCAAGGATTGTCTTTCCTAAGCCGCTTTGATCACGTAGTTGGTGATGGCGTTCCTCATCAGGCGGTGGTAGCGGATGCCCTCCTGCTTGGCGACCTTCTTGGCCAAGTCCACCACCCCCTTGTTGATGCGGATGGTGACGGTCGTGTCCTTGGGAGCCATCAGGAAACGGACCTTGCGCCAGTTTGCCTTGCCGATGAACGCGGAGAGATCCCCTGCCAGCGGGTCGTCTTCCTTGGCCCTGGCTTTTGCCTGCTTGCTCATAACGGGATACCTCCCTTCGATGCATGTAACGGGCGCTGATGGGGCGGAGGAGCAGCTTTCCCGACTTCAGCCGATAGGTGAACGAAACGATCAACCATCGGCCCTGTCTTGTTTTGCCCGCGGCCAGATACCGGCGTTCTTGACCTGAATGCCTTGTGTCGTCGGCAATCCAAACTTCGCCCAACAGCAGCCCTTCGACAGCTTCTCTTGCTACCCCGTGTTTGATGAGGCTCTTGGCGGCGTTGCCCTTATCCCAATCGAAGCCATCAAAGTGGAGGTCGGTTCTGGGAGGATTATACACCTAAAAGCGAAGAATGACACTCCAAAATGACACTTCATTTCTGAAGGACGAAATGAAGCGGGCGGAAACAAGGAACCAGAACGAGGGAGCCTGAAAGCAAATTGACGGGGATGAACAGGTATTGAACTCCTTGACCGAAGGTCGTATCCTTCCAGTGTCTTAAGGAGGCAGTATGTTCAAGGAAAACGACACCATCATCTTGAAATCCGACATCCCAGAGAGGCGATGGTTAAAGAGTGCGGTTTGAACCTGGAGTTGGGGGAGGCGTTCAAACGGGTTCAGGACTACTGTCAAAAGGCCGGTTTGGTTGGATAGGCTTTGGTTGAGCAGCAAGACGGGTCAGAAACCCCGCTCCGATAGGGCGGGGTTTTCTTTCTTGAAGGAATGCTGCTTTGGTCCATTTTATCCTATTTTTAGCTAAACGTTTGATAGGGATTACTTTTGCACCCTCGCCCTGGCGCGGCGGATGGAAGGCCTGATCTTCAAGGGAGGGACCTGCCTGGCCAAGATTCATGCCGGGTTTCACCGGCTCAGCGAGGACCTGGATTTCGGGGTTTCCACCCGTGCGGACGCGACGCGGGCCGAGCGAAGCAAGCTGGCCTCGGGGTTCAAGCAGGCGGTCTTGAGCATTCGCGACTTTGACCCTGCCTTGGCGGTAAAGTCATCGCCAAAAGGCGCCGCGGCCTCCTCCCAGTACCTGGCTGAATTCGCCTACC
>JAJYGY010000028.1 GCA_021790555.1 bacterium | reverse complement strand
CCATGTTGGAGACGGCCACGTTGCTGGACCCGATGTTGGAAATGTACCCCGGCCCGCAGGAAGGCATCGGCGTGGGCGTGGGCGTGTCGGTGAAGGTGAAGCTGGGCGTGGCGCTGGGGCTGGCCGTGGGCGTGGGGCTGGGAGGGGCCGGGGTGAAGGTGGGCGTGGGGGAGACGCAGGTGCCCCCCAGGCTGACGCTGGCCGACGCCGTGGCCAGGGCCGGCCCTCCCATGTACACGGCCGCGCTGTTGGGAAGCGCGCAGGGGCCGCCGCTGCTGAAGGTGCCCACGTTCATGTAGTAGGTGACGGACACGCAGGCCCCGTTGCCCGGAAACCCCGAGGGCCAGGTGAAGGAGATGGGGTTGTTGCCGGTTTCGGCGAAGGGCGTGACGTCGTTGACGCTGTAATAGGGGCCCTGGTAGTAGGGGCTGGTGCCGGTGGGCATGGTGTCCCACACCGTCACGGTCTGGGTGGTGTAGCCGCCGCTGTTGCAGATGTCCAGGGTGTAGGTCACCTGGCTGCCCGAGGCCACGTTGGTGGAGGGGTCGGCGCTCTTGGTGATGGTGAACTGGGGCGGCGCCGGGGTGGGCTGCTCCACCAGGTTCTCCTCGGACCGGAAATAGAGCTTTTCCGTGCTCGTCTCGTCGTTGCCGCCGGAATTATCCGACATCATGGGGAGGTACTGGCCGGTCTCGGGATTGAACAGCTGGTAGGCCCAGAAGGTGCTGGTGACCGCCACCGGGGTCAGGTCGAAATAGGTGGAAGGGGCCGGGTTGGCCCAGCTGGGGGAATACCAGGCGTTGCCGCTCCCGTCGTTGGGGGGCGGGTTGGATCCCGTCTGGTCCTCGTACATCCAGAACTGCACGTCCTGGCTGGTGATGTAGGAAACCGACCCGTCGGCGCAGCCCACCGTGATGACCCAGGACCCCATCACCTGCGACGACGTGGTGTTGGTGTCCAGCACGGCGAAGAAGTTGTTGGTGGGGTTGAGGATGCCGGTGGGGTCGAACCAATAGGTGGACGGGGTCGAAGCCGTGCCCTTGCTCACGAAGGGGAACTGCGGCCCGACGTGGACGCCGTTGATCCAGATGTCGAGCAGGTCGTCGGGCGAGGCCGTGATGGAGGCCGACACCGGGGTGCAGTACGCCGCCCCCGCGCGGCCCCAGGGGGCCAGGCAGGCGCAGGCCAGCCACACAGCGAAATAGCGTTGCCACCGCGTCATCACGCACCCGAAGTCGCTGGACGAACCCGCGTTCCTTCCGGGACCCTTACTTCCCGGCGCCGGCCCAGCCCGGGCGCAGGGGGAAGAAGATCCTTGCCAGGCGCTCCTCCTTCCCCTCCAGGGCCAGCGCGGGGCCGCCCCGGACGGGAAGGAAGGGATAGCCGTTGACCACGCCCCAGAAGCAGACCTGTCCCGCCCCGCCGGCCGGCGCGGTGAAGGACCAGGTCACCATGGTCCCGGACTGGACGCAGCCGTGGTCGCAGCCCTGATAGGTGATGTAGGCCGACACGGTGTCCCAGACCTGCATGGGGAAGGAATTGCTTCCCGGATTGTTCCAGGAAAGGCAGTAGGTGACGGTGTCCCCCGGCTCGGCGGTGCTGGGCTGGATGCTCTTGACGAGCGTGTAATAGGGGGTCTGCGTCGGCGTGGCGGTGGGGCTGGGCGTGGCCGTGGGGCTGTAGAGCGGGGCCGGCAGCAGCTCCAGGGCCTGCAGCACGTAGTTGCTGCCGCATCCGCCGGGGCTGTAGGCGTGGTTGAAGCTGACCACCGTGCCCGAAACCCCGGGCTGCCAGTCGCCCAGGGCCAGCCCGTGCGCGTTGTTTTCGGAGTTGAAGTGCGAGTACCGGATCGTTCCGGAGCTGGCGGCCACCGAGGTGGGAGCGCAGCCGCTGGAGACGTTGCTGATCTGCACGATGGTGGAGGAGGTGTCGGTGGGGGTGATGTCCAGCGACAGCGACCAGGGCGAACCGCCGGGCTGGCCGGTCACGGCGCTGTTGTTGCTGAAGCCCGGGTTGGCCTGGTCCACCCCGGAATACGAGAAGGCCGTCACGTCCACGGGGTTGTACTGGCCGCCCGAAAAGGTCACCACCACGCTGCCCGAGGCCGGGGGCCCGAGCAATTCATAGATGTAATTATAGTTGGCGCCGCCGGCGTTGTCGCCCCGCACCAGGGTCAGGGCCAGCCCGCCGAAGGTGACGCTGGAGATGGCCGTGGACTGTTCCAGGTCCACCACCACGAACAGGATCTGGTTGGTCCCGGCCGAGGGGGAATAGGATTCGGTGATGGGGCTGGAACCTGGGTTGACCGTCCAGGTGGTGGCGTCGTTGTCATAGGTGACGGCCGCCCAAAGCGGTGAGACCGCCAACAACAACGGCAAAATCAGAATTTTCCAAGACCTGACCTTGATGTGCATGCCACCATGCATGACCGGTCATCCCCTTTCAGGCCACGGATAAGAATGTGAGCGCCGTTACTAAAACGATTAAATGCTACAAGGGACACTTTTTGATCTATATCAAGGATATATCCTTTCCAATTTTTTTCAACTGGATTTTTTGATTCGGAGAGGTGTTTTATTTAAAAAAATCGGCCGTTTAAGCCGGGGGTTCCATCGCGGCAGGAATTCCGGCGGATCTACTCCCTGGGATCCCCCCCCAGGACCATGTCGTTGCGGTGCACCATCTCGTCCTTCATTTTATATCCCAGCCTGGCCTCGATCTCCGAGCTGCGCGCGCCCTTGATCTTGCCGCACTCCTCGGAGGAATAATTGCAGAGGCCCCTGCCGATCTCCCGGCCGTTCGGATCCACCAGGCGCACCACCTCGCCGGCTCCGAAGCGCCCGCTCACCCCGGTGACGCCGGAAGGCAGCAGGCTCTTGCCCTGGACCCGCAGGGCCCGGGCCGCGCCCTCGTCGAGCATCAGGGCGCCCCGGGGCTTGAACCCGAAGGCGATCCAGCGCTTGTGCGAATCCAGCGGACGGCCCGAAGGCAGGAACAGGGTGCCCTCCTCGCCGCCTTCCAGGACGCCCAGGAGCACCCTGGGCTTGTCGCCCCGGGCGATCACCATCATCTCCCCGCCGGCCGTGACCACCTTGGCGGCCTGCAGCTTGGTGAGCATGCCCCCGGTGCCCAGGTCGCTGCCCACGCCGCCGGCGGCCTGCTCCATTGCCCGGGTGATCTTCGGCACCACCCCGATCAGCCCGGCGCCCCGGTTCAGCCGGGGGTCCCCTTCGTAAAGCCCGTCCACGTCCGTCAAAATCACCAGCAGCTGGGCCTGGACCAGCTGGGCAACCAGGGCGGCCAGGTTGTCGTTGTCCCCGAAGCGGATCTCCTCGAAGGCCACGGTGTCGTTCTCGTTGATGACCGGCACCGCGCCCATCTCCAGCAGGCGCTCCAGGGTGTTGCGGGCGTTGAGGTAGCGCTGGTGGTTCTCCAGGTCCTCCCGCGTCAGCAGCACCTGGGCCGCGGCCAGGCCGGCGCGCCCCAGGGCCCGCTCGTACTCGTTCATCAGCAGCACCTGGCCCACCGCGGCCGTGGCCTGGCGGCCGGGCATGTCCTTGGGGCGCCTGTCCAGCCCCATGCGGTGGCGGCCCAGCCACTGGGCCCCGGAGGTCACCACCACCACCTCCCTGCCCGCGCGCCTCAGCCCCCGGATCTCGCCGGCCAGCTTGCGGATCATGGCCCGGTTGACGCCCCGCCTGGGGTCGGCCAGCAGCGAGGTGCCCACCTTCACCACCAGGCGCTTCACCTGCCTGAAATGTTCTGCCCGCGATTTCGACGCCATGAAGAGGCCACCCCGTGATCGGTTCATCCTTCCACCTGTCCGGACGCCCATTCCAGCGTCCTGTCCACCAGCCCCAGAACGCGGTCCGACGCGAAGGCGGCGGGGGCGTCTTCCGGGTCGTCGTACCGGTTTGCCGCGCCATAAGGGGTAAGGCTGGCCAATTCGTCGCCGTCGGGAGGCTGGGAAATGCCGTTGGTCCGAAGCAACCCGACAAGGAAAAGGAGGTCATGGGTGAAGGGATACCTGATTCCCTTAAAGCCCAGAACCGCCTTCAAGGATTTTTCAACGGCCTGCTGGGCGTGAAACCCGCATATCCAGGTGGGAATCGCGCCGTCGCCGACCAGGTGGCGCAGGGCCGCTCCGTCTCCCCGGGCCTTCGTCAGCATGGCTCTCGCGCTGTCAGGCTGCGGATTCATAGATCCTGCCCTCCCGGGCGGCCTCGTGGTAGAGCGTGTTGACCGCCCCGGACCAGTACTCAAACCGCTCCCGGTTCACGACGACCATGTCAACGGGTCCCAGGTGGCTGCCCAACACGCCCTGCAAGGCCGCCCTCAACCGCACCGCTTCCGCCAACCGGTCGCGGACTTCGGGCTCCACCACCAAAAAATCAAGGTCGCTGTCCGGACGCGCCTGACCCCGCGCGTGGGACCCGAACAGGATCACCATCGAACCCCGGGGGGCCTCCTTCAACAGGCACTGCGCGGCGCGTTGGACGATGGATTCGTCAACCATGGCTGCCTCCACGGCTAAAAACAACTCCCCGTCAAGAGCGCCTGATCCCTCCAGGCGCCACCCCTTACTATACTTCATTTCAGGCCAAGGTTCGCGGTTTCTCGGGCCTTCCCGTCCCCTGGCCGGCGCACGGCCCGGATCAGGCCCGCTTCTTGTGGTATTCCTGCAGCGCCTTCACCTGGAACTTGCGTTCCTTCATCGAGGCGATGCCGTTCACCGTGGCCATGGCCCCGGCCAGGGTGGTGACGCAGGGGACCTTGTGGACCACCGCGGCCCGGCGGATCTCGTAGTCGTCGCTGCGGGGCCCCTTGCCCGCCGGGGTGTTGAGGATCAGGTCGATGACGCCGTCGTGGATGGCGTCCAGGATGTTGGGCCTGGCCTCGGCCACCTTGTTCACCAGGGACACCTTCAGCCCGCCCGAGGCCAGGGCCTGGGCCGTGCCCCGCGTGGCCACCAGCTTGAAGCCCAGCCGGGCCAGCTCCTTGCCCACGAACACGGCCTGGCGCTTGTCCTTGTTCTTCACCGACACGAACACCGTGCCCGAGGTGGGGAAGCTCTGGTTGGCGGAGATCTGGCTCTTGGCGAAGGCCATGCCCAGGTCCGGGTCGATGCCCATCACCTCGCCGGTGGACTTCATCTCCGGCCCCAGCACCGTGTCGGCCCCCGGGAACTTGTTGAAGGGAAAGACCGATTCCTTCACCGAAAAATGCGGGGTGCTCCAGGGCCGGCTGCCGGGCTTCACCCCCTGGCTGGCCAGGCTCCTGCCGGCCATGCAGCGCACCGCGATCTTGGCCCAGGGCTTGCCCGTGGCCTTGCTGACGAAGGGCACGGTGCGGCTGGCCCGGGGGTTGACCTCCAGCACGTAGACCTTCTCGGCCTTCACGGCGTACTGCACGTTCATCAGGCCCACCACGTTGAGGGCCTTGGCCATGGAGACGCTGTAGTCGGTGATGGCCTTCAGCTGGTCTTCGCGCAGGGTGAAGGGCGGCACGACGCAGGCCGAGTCGCCCGAATGGATGCCGGCCTCCTCGATGTGCTCCATGATGCCGGCCACCACCACCTGCCTGCCGTCGCTGACGCAGTCCACGTCCACCTCGATGGCGTCCTCCAGGTACTTGTCCAGCAGCACGGGATGCTCGGGCGAGACCTGCACGGCCAATTCGAAGAATTCGCGCAGGTGCTCCTGGTCGTAGACGATCTCCATGGCCCGCCCCCCCAGCACGTAGCTGGGCCGCACCATCACCGGGTAGCCGATGCGCTCGGCCGCGGCCAGGGCCTCCTTCCAGGACCGCGCCGTGCCGTGCTCCGGCGAGGGGATGTGAAGCCTGTCCAGCAGGGCCCCGAAGCGCTTGCGGTCCTCGGCCACGTCGATGGAATCCGGGCTGGTGCCCAAAATGGGCACCCTGGCCTTCTTCAGGGACGAGGCCAGCTTCAGGGGCGTCTGGCCCCCGAACTGCACCACCACGCCCCAGGGCTTCTCGCGCCTGAGGATGGCCAGCACGTCCTCCTCGGTGAGGGGCTCGAAATAGAGCCGGTCGCTGGTGTCGTAGTCCGTGCTCACGGTCTCGGGGTTGCAGTTGACCATGATGACTTCATAGCCGTCCTCGCGCAGGGCGAAGGCCCCGTGCACGCAGCAGTAGTCGAACTCGATGCCCTGCCCCACCCGGTTGGGGCCGCCTCCCAGAATGACCACCTTGCGGCGCTGGGTGGGGGGGGCGTCGGAGGAGCTCTCCCAGCTGGAATAGAGGTAGGGCGTCTCGGCCTTGAATTCGGCCGCGCAGGTGTCCACCTGCAGGAAAGCCGGCCCCAGGCCCATCCTCTCCCGCGCCTCGCGGACCTCCGCCTCGTCCTTCCACCCTCCCAGGCGGGCCAGCTGCCAGTCCGAAAACCCCAGGCGCTTGGCCTTCAGCAGGGTGGCCGGGTCCATCCCCCGCCCGGCGCCCTTGAAGCGCTTCAGGCAGTCCTCCTCGAAGTCGTGGATCTCCTTCAGCCTTTCCAGAAACCAGGGGTCGATGGAGGTCAGGCGCTGGATCTTCTGCGGCGAAAAGCCGCGCTTCAGGGCCGCCTTCAGGTAGAAGGCGCGCTGGGCGTTGGGCGTGGAGAGCTTCTCGGTGATCTCGTGCGCGCTGGCCTTGGCCTCGGGCTTACCGTCTATCTCCCAGCCGTGCCGGCCCGTCTCCAGCGAGCGCAGGGCCTTCTGGAAGGCCTCGTGAAAGGTGCGGCCCACGGCCATGGCCTCGCCCACGGACTTCATCTGGGTGGTGAGCGTGGCGTCGGCCTCGGGAAACTTCTCGAACGTGAAGCGCGGCGCCTTCACCACCACGTAGTCCAGGGCCGGCTCGAAGCTGGCCGGGGTGAGGCGGGTGATGTCGTTCTTCAGCTCGTCCAGGGTGTAGCCCACGGCCAGCTTGGCCGCGATCTTGGCGATGGGGAACCCGGTGGCCTTGCTGGCCAGGGCCGAGCTGCGCGACACGCGCGGGTTCATCTCGATGACCACCATCCTGCCCGTGGCCGGGTCCACCCCGAACTGGATGTTGGAGCCGCCCGTCTCCACCCCGATCTCGCGGATGATGGCGGCGGCGGCGTCGCGCATGCGCTGGTACTCGCGGTCGGTCAGGGTCTGGGCCGGTGCCACGGTGATGGAATCGCCCGTGTGCACGCCCATGGGGTCGAGGTTCTCGATGGAGCAGACCACGATGACGTTGTCCTTCAGGTCGCGGATGACCTCCAGCTCGAACTCCTTCCAGCCCAGCACGGACTCCTCGATGAGCACCTGCTTCACCGGCGACATGTCCAGGGCGTAGGCCACCTTGGCCTTGAATTCGCCCAGGTTGTAGGCCACCCCGCCGCCCGTGCCGCCCAGGGTGAAGGCCGGCCGCAGGATCAGGGGGAAGCCGATGGACTGGGCCGCCCGCATGGCCTGGTCCATGCTGCGCACCGTGGCGCTCCGGGGGACCTCCAGGCCCAGCTTGATCATGGCCCGCTTGAACAGCTCCCGGTCCTCGGCCTTCTGGATGGCGGGCAGCTTGGCGCCGATCAGCTCCACGCCGTGCTTCTTCAGCACCCCGTGGTTGGCCAGGTCCACGGCCGTGTTGAGGCCCGTCTGGCCCCCCACGGTGGGCAGCAGGGCGTCGGGCCGCTCGCGGGCGATGATGCGCTCGCAGGCCATCCAGGTGACCGGCTCGACATAGGTGCGGTCGGCGAACTCCGGGTCGGTCATGATGGTGGCCGGGTTGGAGTTCACCAGCACCACCTGGTAGCCCTCCTCCTTCAGGGCCTTGCAGGCCTGGGTGCCGCTGTAGTCGAACTCGCAGGCCTGGCCGATGATGATCGGCCCGGCCCCGATGATCATGATCTTCCTGATGTCTTTGCGCTTGGGCATGGTCTCTCGAAAGGAAAGGGCTGTGTCGGCGGCCTGCTACCTTCCAAACCGGTCCATCCAGTCCGTGAACCTTTGGAAAAGGTAGTTGGCGTCGTGCGGCCCGGGAGAGGCCTCGGGGTGGTACTGCACGGAGAAGAAGCGGTGCTTTTCGCTGACGAGCCCCTCGCAGCACTGGTCGTTCAGGTTGACATGGGACTGGCGGATGGAGCCGTCCTTGAAGCTCTTCGGGTCGATGGCGAAACCGTGGTTGTGCGAGGTGATCTCGACCTTGCGGGTGGAAAGGTCCATCACCGGCTGGTTGCCGCCGCGGTGCCCGAACTTAAGCTTGAAGGCCCTGCCGCCCATGCCCAGGCCCAGCATCTGGTGGCCCAGGCAGATGCCGAAGATGGGGCGCCGGCCCACCAGCTCGCGCACGGTCTGGTGCACGTAGGGCAGGGCCTGGGGGTCCCCCGGCCCGTTGGAAAGGAAGACGCCCTGGGGGTCGCGCGAGAGGATCTCGCGGGCCGGCGTGGAGGCCGGCACCACGGTCACCCTGCAGCCCGCCGAGACCAGGTTGCGCAAAATGTTCTGCTTGATGCCGCAGTCCAGCGCCACCACCCGGTAGGGCGCCGCGCCGCGCCGCGGACGGGGCGTCCCCCCCTTGGCGTGGCGCTCCCCGCCGTCCTTGAAGCCCCGGCCCACCAGGTTCAGCTCGGGAGGCGGCGTGCCCGGGATGCCCGAATCCAGGCCCAGCTTCCAGTCGTAGGGGCGCGCGGTGCTCACCTTGGAGACCCAGTCCACGCCCACGTAGGGGGGCGAATCCTTGGCCTTGCGGGCGGCCCTGGCCTTGTCCACGTGGCCCCGCAGGATCACGCCCCGCTGGGCGCCCTTGTCGCGCAGCAGGCGGGTGAGGGCCCGGGTGTCGACGCCGGCGATGCCGGGCACCCCGTGCTTCTTCAGGAAGGCGTCCAGGGTCGACAGCGCCCGGAAATTGGAGGGCGCCGGGGCCAGCTCGCGCACGATGAAGCCGCCGGCCCAAGGCCGGGCCGATTCCGTGTCCAGGTCGTTGGTTCCGGTGTTGCCGATGTGCGGATAGGTCATGCAGACCATCTGCCCGGCGTAGCTGGGGTCGGTGAGGATCTCCTGGTAGCCCGTCATGGAGGTGTTGAAGCAGACCTCGCCGTAGCCGTCCGCCTCGGCGCCGAAGGACGTGCCGTAAAGGACCGTGCCGTCCTCCAGGGCCAGGGTGGCGGGATGTTGGACCTGTTTCAAGATTCGACTCCTTTCAAGTTCGCTCGTCAGGAACGGCCGGCCCTGCCGGCCAGGCGCGCGTTCATGGCCGCCACCTTGCGGCGCAGCCCCTGCTTGTAGCGGGCGACCGCGTCCGCCACCCGGTCGTCCCCGGCCCCCAGGATCTGGGCCGCCAAAAGCCCGGCGTTGAAGGCCTTGCCGATCCCCACGGTGGCCACCGGCACGCCGTTGGGCATCTGCACGATGGAATACAGCGCGTCCTGGCCGCCCAGCTCGCCCACCGGCACGGGGACCCCGACGACCGGCAGCTCGGTGTGGGCCGCCACCATGCCGGGCAGGTGGGCCGCCCCGCCGGCCCCGGCGACGATCACGCGGATGCCGCGGCCCCGGGCCCCCCGGGCGAAGTCGGCCATCTCCTGCGGCGTGCGGTGGGCCGACACCACGGCCTTCTCGAAGGCCACCCCCAGCAGCTTCAGGGCCTCGGCGGCCTGCTTCATCACCTTCCAGTCCGTCTCGCTGCCCATGATGACGGCGACGCGGGCCCCGGCTCTCCTTTCGGCGGGCATGTCAGCCTCCTTCCACGCAAAGGCGACGCCAGCGGGCGTCGTAGTCCTCGAACGAGCGGCGCAGGCCCTCGAATTCCTCCAGGCTCCGCGCCGTGAAATTGACGTGCCCCATCTTGCGGCCCGGCCGGCATTCCCGCTTGCCGTACCAGTAGAGCCGCCCGCCCCGGGGCGGTTCCGGAGGAACCGGGGCCGGGTCCGCAACCCGGGCCCGGGGCGGGGCCACCAGGTTGAGCATGCCGAAGAAGGGCGCCGGCGCCACCGCGCCGAAGTCCAGGTCCAGCAGGCCGCGCCAGTGGTTCTCGAACTGGCTGGTGGCGCAGGCGTCCAGGCTGTAATGGCCCGTGTTGTGCACCCGGGGGGCCAGTTCGTTGACCAGCAGCCCGCCCCCTTCGGTCTCGAACATCTCCACGGCGAAGCAGCCGGGCAGGCCCAGCCCTTTGGCCAGCTTCTCCACGTAACCGGCGGCCTTCCGCTGGAGGCCCTCATCCACCCCCAGGGCCGTGGCCGGGCCGAAGACCCAGTGGCAGATGCCGTCGGTCTGCCGCGACACCACCAGGGGGAAGTGCCCGGGGGCCCGCCCGCCGGCGCCGGCGAATCCCACCACGGCCAGCTCGCGGCGGAAGTCCACCTTGCGCTCGGCGAAGAGCCCCACCCCGCGCTCCAGGGCCCGCCGGCAGAATTCCATCTCGTCCCCGGGCCGCGCCCCGCCCGAAATCCAGGTGCCCTTGCCGTCGTAGCCCAGGCGGGCCCACTTCAGCACCCATCCCCCCGGGAAGCGGCGCTTCACTTCCTCCATCCAGGCCCCGGGGTCCGCCCCGGATTCCAGGGCCAGGTGCCCGGCCGAGTCGATGCCCAGGTCCTGAAGGATCTTTTTCTGCTCCAGCTTGTCGGCCAGGCGTGCCATCAGGTCCAGGCCGGGCAGCACCCGGGGCCGCCGGGAAACCTCCTCCAGGGCGGCGCGCAGGGTCTCCACGGGCACGAACTCGCTTTCAAAGGCCACCAGGTCCACCAGGGGAAGGAACTTTTGCAGGTCCTGGGCGGACTTCCAGTCGCCCTTCTCCAGGCGCGCGCCGACCTGGCCGGCCGGGTCGCCTTGAGAGCCGGTCAGCACCCAGGGCGTCAGGCCCAGGTTCCGGGCCGCCTCGGCCAGCATGCGGGCCAGCTGTCCGCCGCCCAGGATGCCCACGTTTTTGATTCCGGAAAAGTCCACCACGCGGCCTTGGTTGGGGAAAAATCAGGCCCAGGGCCGGCCTGTCAGCCTTTCGTAAGCCTCGCGGTACTTCAGGGCGGTGCGGGCCGCCACGTCCCCGGGCAGCCGGGGCGCGGGCGGCCTCTTGTCCCAGCCGCTTTGGGTCAGCCAGTCGCGCACGAACTGCTTGTCGAAGCTGGGCGGGTTGCTGCCCGG
>JAJYGY010000086.1 GCA_021790555.1 bacterium | reverse complement strand
GAGGTGAGGCTGGCCTTCTCTGCCACCACCTTGCCGTAGGCCATCTGCCGGTCCACCACGGCGCGGGCGTCCGGAAAGATGGCGCGCACGTCGGCCAGGACCTTGGCGCGGTGGTTGAGCACGGGCCAGGCCGCGCCCACGTCGGGCTTGAACCAGCCGTTGACGTTGAGCTGGCCGGAATAGAGCGTGGTGGTGGCGTCCTCCACGGTGCGCCGGATGCCGGACGTGGTCTCAAGCAGGACGCTCAGCACGAAGGCCGTGAAGGCCACCGCCAGCCCCAGGACCAGGCTGCGGGCGCGGTGGGCCAGGAGGTTTCGGAAGGCGATGCGGAACAGCTGGTTCATCGGGGTTCCTTGTCGTGGGGGGCGGCCGCGTTGCCCGCCCTTACTCGTGCTGCATGGCCCGGATGGGCGCAACCTGGTTGGCCCGCCAGGCCGGGTACAGGCTGGCGCCCAGGCTGAGCAGCACGGTGAGCGCCAGCACCACCAGCGGCATGGCCGGCCCCACCCGCAGGTACAGGCGCGACCCGGAGAACAGGAAACTCATCTGCAGGTTGGGCGCCGGAATCCCCACCCGGCCCAGCCAGAGCACCGCGGCCAGTCCCAGGGCCACCCCCAGGGCCGAAAAGACGATGGAAAGGGCCGCCGTCTCGGCGAAGATCAGCTTCTGGATGAAATCCCGCTTGGCCCCGATGGCCCGCATGGTGCCGATCTCCACGGTGCGTTCCATGGTGGCCATGAACATGGCGTTCTGGATGATGAAGGCCCCCACCAGGAAGATGATGGCGATGAAGCCGGTGAGGAGCCACTTCACCACGCCGGCGATCTGGCCCAGCACGCCCGAGGCCTGCTCCCATCCCACGGCCCGCACTCCCAGGCCCCGGCTCTTGGAATACGCGTTGATGGCCGGGATCAGGCGCCCCGCCTGGTCCGGGCTCTTAAGCACGATGGCGGCGTTGAGGCAGGGGCCGTCCTCCATGGCCTCGTCGCTGACGGCCTGGGAATACACCGCGCGCTGGCGCGCCTTGTCCCCGGCGAGCTCCCGGCGGCTCTCCGGGACCCTGGCCGGGACGCTTCCGGCCGGACTGGCCTCCCTTTTTTTGTGGGTGAAGAGTTCGGCGAAATCCTTCTGGCTTTCGTCCAGGCTGGAGTCCTCCTTCAGCATCTGCGCCTCCAGGGCCGCCTGCTCGGCCCTGCGCCGCGGGGTGATGAACCCGTAGAGGTCGCGGAAGGAGGCCATGTCCATCAGGTTGAAGACCCCCGCCAGCGGGGAATGCTCGAAATTGCTGAAGCGGAAGGTGCCCCAGATCTTCATGTTGACCGACTTGGAGAAGCCCGACTGGGCGTAGGAGGTCAGGGGGAAGACGTCGCCTACCTTCAGGCGG
Source organism: bacterium (assembly GCA_021790555.1). Lineage (GTDB taxonomy): Bacteria > Oederibacteriota > JAJYGY01 > JAJYGY01 > JAJYGY01 > JAJYGY01. The sequence continues at coordinate 9,761 of JAJYGY010000086.1, read as the reverse complement.
TAAAGCACGATGCGGGGCGCGACGCAACGGTAGAAGAATCCGTAGCGTTGCTGGAAGTTTCCGTCGTCCATGTCGAAAAAGAGCTTCAGCCGCGAGCGCAGGTCCCGCCCCTCCCCGGCCGGGCCCAGCAGGCCGTTCAGGTCGGCCTCCAGCCCGGAGGCCCCGGAGGGGCTGAGCTCGGTGAGGATGTCGCCCACTTGGGACACGTTGGCGCTGGCCTTCTGGCGCAGGGCCTCGCTGGAGGCGAAAGTCTGGTGGTCGTCCCGGATGGCGTCGCGCATCTGGTCGAGCCGCACGGCCACCTGGTCCTTGATGGCGTTCTGGTAGACGTACTCGTTGATGAGGATGCCCCGGCTGCCCTGGGGGATCATCCGGCCGCGCACGATCTGGATCTGGGGGAAGGCCTCCTGCATCTGGTGGGGGATGGTCCCCATGTACATCAGGTTCAGCCAGTGGTCCTCGAAGATCAGCGGGGCGATGTTGTTCTCGAGGAATTCCAGCTTGGGGTCCGGGTTGCCGTCGAATCCGGCCCAGAAGGCCGGGTTCCGGGCCCTGGCCAGGTTGGCCTCGTCCTTCTTCTCGTCCTTGGGGCCCACCAGGCCGTTGGCCACCAGGTTGTCGCGGTAGTTCTGCCCCGTGGCGGCCACGATGGCGCGCAGGTGGGCCTCCAGGTCGCGGCGCTTCCCCGCTGGATAGGAAGGGTCGGCGAAGGATTTGCGGAGCTCCGCCAGCTTGACGTCCAGGATGTTGCCCGCGCTGTACATGGCCACGTTGACGCCCTGCGGCACCATGGCGCGGATTTCCGGAAACCGGGCCATCAGGGATTTTTTGAGCTCCAGGAAGTTGGCGATGTGCCCGATGTCGGGCATGCCGGAAAACCCCGAGCCGAAGAGGGAGAAGGCGTCCTTGGCCTGGTCGGAATAGACCTGGATGTCCCCCACGATGCTGCGGGTGAGGCTGGAGCGGAGGCTGGCGGTCAGGGAGGTGACGAAGGAGCCTCCCAGCACGGCCAGGAAGCTGCCGAAGGCCACCACCGAGCCCACCACCAGGGCCCTCAGGCGCCGGGCCAGCAGGTTGCGCAGGGCCAGCTTAAGAAGCACGGGCGGCCTCCCCGGCGGTGTCCGACTCCACCCGGCCGTCGTGCAGGCGGATGACCCGCCGGGCCTGGCTGAGGATCTTCTGGTCGTGGGTGGAGAACAGGAAGGTGGTGTTCTCCTCCCGGTTCATTGCCTTCATCAGGGCGATGATGGATTCCCCGGTGGCGGAATCCAGGTTGGCCGTGGGTTCGTCGGCCAGCACCAGGCGGGGGTGGCTGACCAGGGCCCGGGCGATGGCCACCCTCTGGCGCTGGCCCCCGGAAAGCTCGTTGGGGCGGTGGCGCAGGTGATCCTTCAGGCCCACCTTTTCCACGTACTTCAGCACGCGGGCGCGGCGGCCGGCCTTCTCCAGGTCCCCCTTCAGCAACAGGGGGAACTCCACGTTGTCGTACACGTCCAGGACCGGGATCAGGTTGAAGCTCTGGAAGATGAAGCCCAGGGTGTTGAGGCGCAGGCCGGTCAGCACGGAGTCGGAGAGGCTGGCCGTGTCCCTGCCGGCCACCTCGACCTTGCCGGACGTGGCCGTGTCCACGCAGCCGATCAGGTTCAGCAGGGTTGTCTTGCCGCTTCCCGAGGGGCCGGCGATGGCGGAGAACTCGCCTTCCTGGATTCCGAAGCTGACGCCCTTGAGGGCCGGCACCACCACCTTGCCCAGGGGATAATCCTTTCTGACGTCCTCGAAGCGGATGATCTCCATTTCGCGCTCCCACCGGTTGGAAAGTCCGTCCGAAGCCGCGCGGCTCCGGGGCCCTGCACTGGATAGATCCGCGGGGCCGGGATTTTGTCTGCTTTGAACCGCCCCGGCCGGAATTTTAAGCCAGGGCCGAAGGGTTTGAATTTGATCTGGAACAGGCCGCCATTTTTCCGCCCGGGTGCCGCTTCGCGGAAGGCGGTTGCGAAGGGTTGGGGCAAAAAAAAGGCGGCCCAAGGCCGCCCTTTCCCGCCGGATCGCCGCCATTCAGTTCTGCCGGACGTTCTTTTTCATCCATTCCTGGAGCCTGGGATTTTGGGGCTGAAGGCCCAGGGACTTGCGGTAGGCTTCCATGGCTTCCACGCGGTATTCCTGGCCCAGGTAGGCGTCGCCCAGGCCCTGCCAGGCCAGGGCGTTTTTGGGCTGGCGGGCGCAAAGGTCCCTGAAAAGGGCCTGGGCCTGTTGCCACTGCCCCTGGGCCAGCATTCCCTGGCCTTGGGAAAGCGTGTCCACCCCGTCCCCGGCGGGCCCGCCGGCCAGGGCCGTGGCAGAGGCCGGGGTGGGTCCGGCCACCGCCTCGGGAGTGGAGGCCGAAGCGTCGGCTTCCGGGCTCAAGTCCGCGCCCACGGAGAAGTCTTCCGAGGCCGGCGGAGCCGCGAATTCCAGGCCCGCGCCCGCCCGCGGGGCCTCCGGCAGGGAGAAGACGCCGCCGCTCCAGGGGGATTTGCCGGCCCCCTCGGCTCCGGCCGCGGCCAGGAGGAAGCGGTAGGATTCGCCGCCCTTCAGGGCCGGCACCTTGGTGGATTCCAGGCGGCCCAGCCGGGGCAGCACCCGGCCTCCCCAGGTCCAGTCCGTGCCCTGCACCCACACCGCGGCCAGCAGCCTGGAGCCGGAAAAAACCGCCAGGCGGTAGGCCCGGGCCTGGGGGACGGCGTCCCAATGGAAGACCGGGCCGGAATCCCCGGCCGTCACGGTCAGCCCCCTTGGGGCGGGAAGGGCCTGGGCGCGGGCCTGGGCGCAGGCCAGGCAGGCCGCCAGAACCAGGCCCGAAAAGACCGGAAACTTGGTGCTCATGCCCTTGCCTGCCCCTTAAAAAGGAGGACCGTAGATGCGGAAGAGGTAGCGCATGCGCTTGCTGTTGACCATGTTCCAGGCCAGGTACACCGCCACCCTGGGGTCCTCGGGGGACCGGTCCGGGCCGAAGGACACCCTGCCCCGGATGCCGTCGTATTCCTGGATGGAATCCAGGGCCTTCAGCACGCCCGACCGACCCGCCTCCCCCTGTTTGGCGGCCGCGTCCACGGCCCGCAGGCCCAGGCGGGTGGCTTCGAAGATCAGCGGCCCCCAATGGCCGGGTCCGCCGTAGCCGAAATAGGCGCGGTAGGCTTCCAGGCTGGCCTTGCGCCGGCGCGAAAAGGGCGGGGTGGGAAAATACCCCATGGAATGCTTGGCGGCCAGCTTGGCGGTCTCCAGGAAGTCCGGCCCGAAGATGGCCGGGCCCCCGAAGAGCAGGGCCGGCACCTTCAGCTTGTCCATGGCCAGCATCAGGCGGGCGGCGTCGCGGGCCGGCCCGGCGTAGAACACGGCCTGGGGCCAGTCCAGCTTCAGGGTCTGCACGGTGCGCTGCAGCCCGTCCTCGCTGCCGGCCCACTTGCCCTCGAAGACAACCTTGCCTCCCGACCTGCGGAAGGAATCGACGAAGGCCTTGGCCGCGGCCATGGCGGTGTCGCAGCCGTCCTCCACGGTGGCCACCTGCTTGTAGCGGATGTGGCGGCAGTACTGGGCGGCGGCGGCGGCCATCTGCTCCTGGGTGGGGCACAGCCAGGTGGCCGTGGAGCTGTCCGGCCGGGGGGAGGCGAAGGAGGAGGCGCACACCACGGCCAGCCCGGCCCGGCGGTAGGCCCGCAGGGCCTGGGGGCAGGCGGCCTCCTCTCCCTCCAGAACCACGGCCAGCACGCCGGGATCCCCGCAGAGCGACTCGGCCGCCTCCAGGGCGCCGGCGGCGCCGGCCTTGTCGTCCTGGACCACCAGCTCGGCCTTGTCCGCCCCCTTGCGGCCCTGGTTGAATTCGGTCAGGGCGAGGCGCGCCGTCCGGGTGGCCTCGACGCCGCCCCGCGAGAGCGGAGCCACCAGGCCGATCTTGACGGCGCGCGCGGCGGAGCGGGGCGCGGCCACCGAGGGCGCCTCGGCCGTGCCGCTTGCCGGGGCCAAAGACGCCTTGGGCGCGGCGGCCCGGGCCCGGCAGGCCCCCAGGGCCAGGGCCAGCCCGAGCGCGCCACGCAGGAAAACACCCCTTTTTGAATTTGTCGCCATTTCGCCCCCAAGAAAGGTTCTCGGACTTTCCGGCAGGACGGGCCCGGCCACGCGAAGTTCCGGCGGGGCCAAAAAACAAAATCCCCGCTTCCCTTTGGGTTCGGCGGGGACGGTAAGATCCGGGAAGACGCCGGCGCTGGCCGGACCGGACCGGTTCAGGGAAGCTTGGATTCCTCCGGCTTGAACCGGAAGGAGACCTCCCCGCCCGGGGACAGGGGCTCCTCCTCCTCGAAGACCAAAATCTCGTTGCTGGGCTTCAGCCAGGACAGCGGCAGCTTGAACTCCTTCTGGGGGCCGATGGACCAATGGCGCCCCAGGGCCTGGCCGTTGAGCCACAGGCTGCCGCGCCCATGCCGGCCCAGCTTCAGCCAGGCCGAGGACAGGCCCTTGCCCAGGGGGGCCTTGAAGGTGGCCCTCCAGAACCCGAAGGCGGCCTTTTTGGACTTCGACCATCCCTTGTCCTTCAACACGGCCACCTCGCCGGGTTCGAAGACCCCCTCGCACACCTGCAGGGTGACCGGCAGTTCCGGACCCAGCACCTGCATCTCGCATCTCTCGAAGCCCTGGGTGGGGCCCTTGAAGAACAGGGCCACCGTGTTCTCGCCCGGGATGAGGTTGGGGGTCAGTTCGATGTCCTTGTACGAGGACCCCGACGAATCCGGATGCTGGTCGATGAGCTGGCCGTTGAGGGCCACCTGGATGTTGACGTTTCCGGCGTGCAGTCCCAGGCGGACGCGCCTGGCCCAGGAGGGCACGCTGAACTTCTTGCGGGCGCAGACGTAGCCTTTGCGCGCCAGGGCCTGGGGCAGGCTGTCCACCTCCCAGCCCCGTCCGGAAAAGCTGGGCGAGGAGAAGATCTTCAGGTCCAGCGGGCCGGCCGCCTCCAGGAAGTGCCAGCCTTCGGCGAAGGAGACCAGCTCGCCGCCGTCGTAGATCGGCAGCAGGAAGCCCTTCTTTTCGCCCAGCTTGGTGCCGAAGTTGTAGCGCCCCCAGCTCGCGGCCAGGATCAGCAGCTCGTTCTCGCCTTCGGAGACGGTCAGCTCCACCTTGGGGCGCCTGGCCAGGCGCCCGTAAAGGCCCAGGCAGGCCCCCTTGTGGAACAGGGCGAACTGGTCCTCCACCCCGGGGAAGACCAGGGCCTTCCTGCCCTTGCTGGAGGAGCGGAACTTCACCTTGTACCAGGCCCGGCTGGACTGGAAGCCGTATTCGGCCAGGTCGGCGCCGATGCGGCCCTCCTTCCAGTCCTTGCGGCCCTCCAGGTGCTTCAACAGGGCCTGCTCGCCGAAAAAGCCGCCCGAGGCAAGCGAGGCCTTCTTGGGCGCCACCTCGGAGGCGTTGAGGAAGACCTCCTCCACCCGGGCGGGGCTGGCCAGCAGCAGGGTCTGCGAGCCGCTCTCCAGGCGCACGCGCTTGGCGTCGAAGTCCACCTCGGCGGCGCCCACCACCAGCTCGGGCTTTTCGGGGTGCAGGTGCATGCGCTCGGCCAGGCGGCGGTTGAGCACCAGGAAAAGCACCTCGCGCTTGCCGCTTTCGAACAGCACCTTGGCCAGCAGCTTCTGGGGGCGCTCCTGAACCTGGGCCGAAAGGGTGAAGCCCTTGCGCTCGTGCTCCAGGTGCACGCTCTCGTTGGTGCGCTCGGTGACGTCCAGGGTGCCGGTGCCGAAAAGGTTGACCTTCTCGCCGTTCTCGCCCCACACCAGCACCACCGTCCGGTTGCCCAGGTGCTTGAACAGGTAGGGGTGGCTGCTGGCGCGCAGGCTCAGGTTGGGGCTGACCGGGATGTGGAAGGGGAACAGCTTCCATTCGCCCGGCTTCAGCGAATAGTACAGGGTGTCCTCGTACTGGATCTTGCCCTTGATCTCCTGGTCGGTGGGGTTGTTCAGGTAGAGGAAGCGCAGGTCGCCCTTGGAGCGGGCCGTCACGCCCACCTCGGCCGGCACCACCGGCTGTTCCGAGGGGTCCAGCTCGGTGGAAAGCAGCCATTCCTGCAGGCAGGCGGCCCGGGCGCACCACAGGCCCAGCCGGCGCCCCTTGTCGGTGGCCTCCAGGCCCTCGGAAAGCGCGGCGTCGTAGTCGTAGGAGGTGGTGCAGAAACACTTGTCGCCGGCGCTGGAGCGCCCCGCCCAGTCGCCGAAGTTGGTGCCGCCGAAGAACATGTACTGGTTCAGCAGCCCGGCCCCGCCGCTCAGGGCCTCGGTCAGGCGGTTTTCCACGTCCTCCGGGGATTTCTTTTCCGCGGGCAGGCCCCAGGCGTCGAACCAGCCCGTCCAAAATTCGCCCACCAGCAGGGGCTGGCGGCGCTCGCCGGCCAGGCGGCGCAGGTTCTCCAGGTGCTCGCGGCCCTGGCCGAAGAAATTGGCGGCCAGCATGGCGCCGGGAACGGCGCCGGCGCCCTTGCGGGTGTCGCCCAGGCAGAAAAAGAGCGGCACCGAAAGCTTCTTTTTGAACTTGTGTTCCAGGTGGCGCAGGTAGGCCGGGTCCTGGGGGGCGTGGTCGAACTCGTTTTCGATCTGCACCAGGAACACCGGCCCGCCCTTGCTGACCTGGTGCCGGGCCAGGATGGAAAGCACCTTGTCAAGGTAGCGGTCCACCACGCCCATGTAGGTGACGTCCGAGGTGCGCAGGTGCTTCACGCCCTTGGCGTGCAGCCAGGCCGGGAACCCGCCGAAATCCCATTCCGCGCAGATGTAGGGGCCCGGCCGGGCCACCACCAGCATCCCCTGCTGCCGGCACAGCTTCAGGAAGGCCTCCAGGTCGTGGTCGCCGGCGAAGTCCCATTTGCCTTCCCTCGGCTCGTGGAAATTCCATGGAATGTAGGTGGAAATGGCGTTCAGGCCCGACGCCTTGGCAGCCTCCAGGACCGGCTTCCATTCCGCCCTGGGCATGCGGAAGTAGTGGACCTCGCCGGAAAGGATCAGTTTTCTTTCGCCGTCGATCAGGAAGCTCTTGGAATCGTAGGTGATTTTCATCCGGGAAGAAAAGGCTCCTTTCATGGAGGTTTCAAGGACCGCCCGCCCTTTGGCCGGCAGCCCCTCAGATTTGGCTGGCGGGGCAGGAATCGAACCTACATAACCAGATTCAAAGTCTGGCGTCCTACCGTTGGACGACCCGCCAGCAAGCTGGCGAAGGCCAGTGAAAAACTGGAAGGCTTGATTCCAGGCCAGCCTCATTCCAGAAGCTTTAAATTGGACAGGTTTTAAGAAAAAAAACTCGAAAAAGCGATAATTTTAAAAGGCGAAATGTAGGGACAACGCGAAATAGAATACACTAAGCTGTTGAAAAATTCAAGAAATATTAGAAAAAATAGTCCATTCTCAATAAATAATCATGGCTTTATTCTGTTTTTTGAAAATATGAAGTTCCGGATTCACGCTAATTTTGAAATTGTTTGTGCCACGATACAAAAATTTACCTTTTTCTTCAATTCCTTGACTGCTTTTAGGGCGTTTTGCTTCGTGGAAAAAAGCCCCCACACGCTGGGTCCGCTGCCGGACATCTGGCTGGCGATGGCGCCCTGTTCCAAAAGGAGCCTCTTCATTTTTCTGATTTCAGGATGCCTTCCCGCGGTCACGGGTTCCAGGTCGTTGACGCAGGCGTCCTGAAGTTTCGCCAGGTCTTTGCGCTGAAGGATGCGGATGGCCTCCAGGGTGCGGTTGGCGCGGCTGGCGGCCGGCCGGGCCCGGCTGAAGGCCCAGGCCGTGGACACCTGGAACCCGGGGTTGAGAAGCGCCACCCAGAAATCCGGCATGCCGGAAAGGCCCTTCAGCTTTTCCCCGCGTCCCCGGGCCAGGGCCCAGCCGCCTTGCAGGCAGTAGGGCACGTCCGACCCCAGGCGCCGAGCCAGGGCATGCAGGGCCCGGGGCCCGAGCTTGAGGTTCCACAGCCGGTTCAGGCCCCGCAGGGCCTGGGCCGCGTCGCTGCTGCCGCCCGCCAGGCCGGCGCCCAGGGGGATGTTCTTGGTGACCCGCACGGCCGCGCCCAGGGGGCCCCGGCGCCGGCCCGCGGGCGTGGCCTGCAGCAGCCGGGCCGCGCGGGTGACCAGGTTGTCCTCGCCCGCGCCCAGGTCAGGGCGCGAACAGGCCAGGCGCCAGTCCGGGGCGGCGCGGAAAGCCAGCCGGTCGGCCAGGCCCAGGCCGGCCATCAGCATCCTCAGCTCGTGGTAGCCGTCCGGGCGCTTGCCCAGGATCTCCAGGGTGAGGTTGATCTTGGCGGGCGCGGACAGCGCGAAGGGTTTCAATCCGTCCTCCCAGGGTTCACAGCAGGCCCATCCAGAAGGCCAGCAGCAGGGGGCAAAGCAGGGTGGTGATCAGCGAGGCCGCGGCGGCCTGCTTTTCGTCCCCGCCGAAGCGGCGGGCGTATAGGCTGGCGCTGGCCAGGCTGGGCATGGCCGCCTCCAGCAGGATCAGCTGGGAGGCCAGGCGCGGCAGGGGCAGCAGCTTCAGGACCAGCAGCGCCAGGCCGGGCAGGAGCAGCAGCTTCAGCGCGGCCACCCCGGACTGGAAGCGCCAGTCCAGGCCCCTGTCCAGGCGCACGTCCGACAGCACGGCCCCCACCGTCACCATGGCCAGCGGGAAGGTGGCGTTGCCCAGCATGCCCAGCGGCTCCATCACCCAGCCCGGCAGGGAGAGGCCCAGGCCCAGCATCGCGCCGGCGGCAAGGAAGGAAAGCGTCTGGGGATGGAAGAGGGTCCTGAGGAAGTCGCGGGCCAGGGGCGGGCCCTGCCGGCCGGAACTGGAAAGCAGGCCGATCCCCAGGGTGAACAGCACGAAGTTGTTCCCCGCCACGTAGGCCAGGCAGGTCAGCACCCCGGCGCCGCCCCACAGGGACTGGGAAAGCGGCAGCGGCAGGAAGGAGCTGTTGCCCATGGAGCTTAGGAACAGGAAGGTGCCACGCCGGGACGGGTCGCGCGCGAAAACACGGGCCGGCAGCCAGGCCAGGGCCAGGCCGCCCAGGCCCACGGCCACCCCGCCCAGCATGGCGGGCCAGGGGTCGGAGCGGAAGAAGGCCGGGCCCATGCCCAGCAGCCCGGAGACGATCATGGCGGGAATGGTGACGTCCAGCAGCAGCTTGGCCAGGCCGCCCCGGGTCTCCTCCTTCAGCAGGCCCAGCCTTCCCAGCAGCCAGCCCAGGGCCAGCAGCAGGCCCAGCGAGGAGATCTTGGAGAGGAGGAGGCCGCTCATTCCCGGCTGGTGCCCGAGACCCCGCCCGGCGTGGAGACGGCCTCGCCCAGGGGCGGCAGCCCGAGCCGGGCGCGCAGGGCCTTGTCCGAAGGGTCCAGCTCCACGGCCCTGAGGAACTGCCGGCGCGAGTCGCCGGCGCGGCCGATCCTGGAATAGACCTCGCCCAGGTGCTTGAAGATGACGGCGTCCTCGGGGTCCCTGTCGCCCTTCAGCAGCGAGGTGGCCTTGGAAAGCTCGCGGGCGGCCTGCCTCAGCTTGCCCTGCTTGAAGTAGTCCCAGCCCAGGCTGTCGAGAAAGTAGGGGTTGTTCGGCTGCAGCTTCACGGCCCGCTTCAGCAGGCCCTCGGCCCGGCCCAGCTTCACGCCGCGGTCGGCCCAGCTGTAGCCCAGGTAGTTGAGCGCCTCGGCCTGCCGGGGGTTGTCGCGGATGACCTTCTCAAGCTCCCGCTCGGCCTTGGGGAACTGGCCGGCCTTGTCGTAG
>JAJYGY010000065.1 GCA_021790555.1 bacterium | reverse complement strand
CCAGGTGAGGGAAAAGCAGGGCGGAGGCAGCCTGTACCTGGACGACATTTACTTCAAATAGCCGTTTTCCGTCGGGAAAACAGGAGTTTTTCTCCTCCGCATTTGGGAGGAAAAACTCCTGTTTTTCATTTTTCGGCTTGTCTGGCAAGGAAAAAGCCTTTAGAATCCGGCTGTTTTTTTGGCTCGCATGGCGGGACGCGGCCGGCCCTGACGAGCGATTCGGTTCAGCCCGGTCATTCCGACGAGGAGGTCATAGGTCCGATGGCGACTTCAGCGACGCGCTCGAAACGTTTGACGGCCCTGCAAAGGGAGGCCCTTTCCGGGTACGCCTTCATTTCCCCCTGGATTATCGGCTTCCTGCTGTTCATGGCCGGGCCGGTGCTCTTCTCCCTGCTGCTGTCCTTCTGCAGCTGGGACGGCATCGGGGGCCTGCGTGACATCCACTGGGTGGGGATCTCCAACTTCACGCAGATGGCCTCGGACAACCGCTTTTACGCCTCGCTGTGGGACACGGTCTACTACACCCTCTTCTCGGTGCCCCTGGGGATCATCGCCGCCATCGTGGTCTCGCTGCTGATGAACCAGAAGATCAAGGGCATCGCCCTGTTCCGCACCATCTTCTACCTGCCCTCGGTCACGGCCGGCGTGGCGGCGGCCATCCTTTGGTACTTCATCTTCCAGCCCCAGCAGGGCCTGCTCAACTACGGCATCAACCACCTGAGCGCCCTCATCCACGCCGTCCTGCCCTTCATCCCGGCCATCCACGGGCCGGAATGGCTGGCCGACCCCAAATGGTCCAAGCCGGCCTTCATCATCATGAGCCTGTGGGGCATCGGCAACAACATGATCATCTTCCTGGCCGGCCTGCAGGGCATCCCGGAGCAGATGTACGAGGCCGCCCAGATCGACGGGGCCAACTCCTGGCAGCAGTTCCTCAACGTGACCCTGCCCATGCTCTCGCCGGTGATCTTCTTCGTGATGGTGCTTTCCATCATCGGGTCATTCCAGGTCTTCACCCAGGCCTACATCCTTTCGCCCAACGGCTCGCCGGCGGACTCGGTGCTGTTCTACGTGCTCTACCTCTACCAGCAGGCCTTCTCCTTCCACCATTTCGGCTACGGCTCGGCCATGGCGTGGGTGCTCTTCGTCATCATCCTGGCCGCCACCCTGGTCCAGTTCAAGTTTTCGGGCTGGGTCTACTACGAAGGCGAATTGAAGAAGTAGTTTTCCCTTGTCCGCCACTGTCAGGGAGCGCGTCCCCATGTCGAGTACGAGCCAGGCAGAAAACACCTTTTGGGCCAGCAAGCGCAGGCTGGAGAACCTGAGGCGCGGCGTGATCTTCGCCGTCATCGTCGTGCTTTCGCTGGTGATGATCGTGCCGCTGGCCTGGATGGTGGCGGTCTCTCTGAAGGAGTCGCAGAACGTCTTCCAGATGCCCCCCTGGCACGTGGACTGGAGGTGGTCCAACTACGCCGAGTCCTGGTACCCCCACGGCTACCCCCAGTTCGGCCGCGACTTCTGGTCCAACATGGTGCTCTTCTTCACCGGCAACCAGCCCTTCTGGGTCTACCTGTTCAACACCGTGCTGGTGACCACCTTCAGCACCCTGGGCACCCTGATCTCGTGCACGGTGGTGGCCTTCGGCTTCGCCCGCCTGCGCTTTCCCGGCCGCAACGCCCTGTTCCTGCTCATCCTCTCCACCATGATGATCCCCACCCAGGTCACCATGATCCCCACCTTCATCCTCTTCACCAAGCTGGGCTGGGTGGACACCTTCCTGCCCCTGATCGTGCCCAACTTCTTCGGCACGGCCTTCAACATCTTCCTGCTGCGCCAGTTCTTCATGACCATCCCCATGGAGCTGGACGAGGCCGCCCGCATCGACGGATGCACCACCTTCGGCATCTTCTGGCGCATCCTGCTGCCCCTGACCAAGCCGGCCCTCACCTCGGTGGCCGTGTTCAGCATCGTCTACAACTGGAACGACTTCATGAACCCGCTCATCTACCTGAATTCCTCGGCCCACTACACCCTCTCGCTGGGGCTGTCCCAGTTCACCTCGCTCTACGGCAACAAGACCAACCTGATGATGGCGGCCAGCACCATCACCCTGATGCCCATCCTGATCGTCTTCTTCTTCGGGCAGAAGTACTTCATCCAGGGCATCGCCACCACGGGGCTCAAGGGTTAGCCCATGGGGCCGGCCCAAGGGGCCGCCCCGGAGCCTGCCAAGGCCCCTCCCGGACGGGGAGGGGCCTTTTTTATTGGGAAATCCGCGCCCGCGCTTGACGCTTTCCGCCGGCCTGTTTATAATTCTGCTTTAAATTCCACCCTTTTCCACGGGGCCGGGCCGTCTGGGCCGGAGATCCCGGGGAGCCGGAAGGCATGGCCAAGGAGAAAAAGACAATCGGGATAGGCCTCTTGGGCCTGGGCACGGTGGGCACCGGGGTCGTCGAGCTGCTGCAGCGCAACCGCCCGCTCATCGAGAGCCGCATCGGCGCGCCGCTGAAGGTGCGCGCCGCCCTGGTGCGCGACCTTTCCAAGCCGCGCCCGCCCCTGCCGCCCGACCTGCTGGTGACGGACGACCCGGAAAAGCTGCTGAAGGACCCCGAGATCCAGATCGTGGTGGAGCTGATGGGGGGCTTCGAGCCGGCCCGGCAGTACCTGCTTTCGGCCATCCGTGCCGGCAAGCACGTGGTGACGGCCAACAAGGCCGTGCTGGCCAAGCACTGGGAGGAGATCTTCCAGGCCGCCCACGACCAGGAGGTGGACGTCTACCTGGAAGGGGCCGTGGGAGGGGGCATCCCCTGCATCCAGTCCATCAACGACGGGCTGGCGGCCAACCGCATCGAAAGCCTGATGGCCATCCTCAACGGCACCACCAACTTCGTGCTGACCCGGATGGCCCAGGAAGGGAAGAGCTTCAAGGAGGCCCTGGCCGAGGCCCAGAAAAAGGGCTACGCCGAGGCGGACCCCAGCTTCGACATCGACGGCATGGATTCCTGCCACAAGCTGGCCATCCTGGCCTCCATCGCCTTCGACCAGCGCGTGCGCATCGAGGACATCTCGGTGCAGGGCATCCGCGAGATCACCAAGAAGGACCTGCAGGACGCCAAGGAGGAGATGGGCTGCACCATCAAGCTGCTGGCCCTGGCCCGGGCCCACGGCCAGGACGGACTGGAACTGCGCGTGGCCCCCACGCTCATCCCCCTGGACCACCCCCTGGCCACGGTGGACGACGTGTACAACGGCATCTACGTCACCGGGGACGCCGTGGGCAGCGTCATGTTCTACGGCAAGGGGGCGGGGAAGCTGCCCACGGCCAGCGCCGTGATTTCCGACCTGATCTACATCGCCCGCAACGTGGCCGCCGGGGTGGCCGGCAAGGTGCCGGCCGTGGCCTTCGACGTGGACCGGCAGGCCGGCCGGCGGGTGCTGGGCAAGGAGGGGGTGCAGGGCCGTTTCTTCCTGCGCTTCGTCACCCTGGACCAGCCCGGCGTGCTGGCCAACCTTTCGGGCGTGTTGTCCGACCAGGGCATCTCCATCTCCTCGGTGGCCCAGAAGGAACGCAAGAAGGGGGACAAGGTCCCCGTGCTGATCTCCACCTACCTGACGTCGGAAAAGAGCCTCTACGACGCCCTGGAGAAGATCGAGAGGCTTCCCGTGATCAAGGAGAAGACCCTGGTGATGCGCTTGGAGACTCCCGAATGAAGGCCGAGGGATACCACGGCTTGATCGAAAAGTACCGCCGGCACCTTCCCGTCTCGGCGAAAACCCCGGTGGTGACCCTGCTGGAGGGCAACACGCCGCTGGTGCCGGCCCCGCGCCTGGGGGCCCTGGTGGACCCCCGGGTGGACCTCTACCTGAAGCTGGAAGGCGCCAACCCCACCGGGTCCTTCAAGGACCGGGGCATGACCCTGGCGATGTCCAAGGCCCTGGAGCAGGGCGCCAAGGCGGTGATCTGCGCCTCCACGGGCAACACCTCGGCCTCGGCCGCGGCCTACGCCGCCCGGGCCGGCCTGCGCTGCGTGGTGCTTCTGCCCAGGGGCGCCATCGCCATGGGCAAGCTGGCCCAGGCCCTGATGCACCGCGCCGAGGTGGTGGCCGTGGACGGCAACTTCGACCAGGCCCTGGAGCTGGTGCGCGAGGCCAGCCGGCGCTTTCCCGTCACCCTGGTCAACTCGCTCAACCCCTTCCGCCTGGAGGGCCAGAAGACGGGCGCCTTCGAGGTCGCCGAACAGCTGGGCGGCCGCGCCCCGGATTTCCACGCCATCCCGGTGGGCAACGCGGGCAACATCTCGGCCTACTGGCAGGGCTACCGCGAATGGCGGGACGCCGGCAATTCCAGGGGGCTTCCGGTGATGCTGGGCTTCCAGGCGGCCGGGGCCGCCCCCATCGTGCTGGGCAGGGTGGTGAAGGCGCCCAAGACCCTGGCCACGGCCATCCGCATCGGCAATCCGGCCTCGTGGAAGAAGGCCGAGGCGGCGCGCGACCAGTCCGGCGGCATGATCCGCTCGGTGACCGACCGCCAGATCCTGGAAGCCTACGGCCTGCTGGCCTCCCGCGAAGGCGTCTTCTGCGAGCCGGCCTCGGCGGCCTCGGTGGCCGGGGTGCTGATGCTGGGACGCGGCGGCTATTTCCGGCGCGAGGCCTCCAGGCGGGGGCTGAAGCGCCTGCGGGTGGCCTGCGTGCTGACGGGCCACGGCCTGAAGGACCCGGACCGGGCCGTCAAGCAGAGCCCCAGCCCGAAGGTGATGAAGCCGTCCATGAAGTCGCTGGCAGCGCTTCTGGGATGAGGTTCCTTCCCCATCAAGAGGAGGCAGATGTGAACAAGACGCCCAGCCGGTCCCTCCGTCGCCTGGCCCCCCTGCTGGGGCTGGCCCTGTGGATGCCGCTTGCCCAGGCCCGGGCGCTGTCGCAGCAGGCCCAGGACTACTACGCGGCCGGGGCCGACGCCATCCAGAAGGGCAACTGGAGCGGCGGGGCCAGGCAGTTCCGCAAGGCCATCGGCGAGGAGAGCGACTACTACCAGGCCTACGACGCGCTGGGCGAGTGCCTGTTCAACATGGGCGACATCGTCGACGCGGTGACCCAGTTCAAGAAGGCCTACTTCCTCAACCCGCGCTACACCCGCGCGGCCTACGACATCGGCCGGGGATACGAGCTGCTGAAGAAGGACAAGGACGCCGAGATGCTCTACCAGCGCGCCCTCGCCATCCAGCCCATGAACGACCTCGAGGCCGTCACCCTGACCCACTACCGCTACGGCCTGGTGCTGAAGCGCCAGGAACTGAAAAGAAAGCCCGAGGCGCAGGACTTCGGCCCCGCCATCGCCCAGGAGGAGGCGGCCGTGGCCATGGACGGGGACTTTTCGGAGGCCCACAACGAGCTGGGCCGGCTCTACGACCTGATCGGGCGCTATCCGGCCGCCATCGGGCAGTTCACCGACGCCATCAACCTGAACCCCCAGTACGCCGAGGCCTGGGCCAACCGCGGGGTCAGCCACTGGCACGACGGGGACTGGGACCTGGCCCTGAGCGACTGCCTGCAGTCGGTCAACGTGGACCCCAAGTTCGCCGGCGGCCATTACGACCTGGGCCAGGTGGTCTTCGCCCGGGCGAGGATGGTGAATTCGGCCAGCCTGACCTCCACCGCCGAGGCGGGGACGGGCTTCCCGCTCCAGGAGAACGTGCGGCACAGCGAGGTGGAGCGGGCCATCGACCAGTTCCGCCTGGCCACGGGATACCAGCCCGATTTCGTGGACGCCTGGGTGGCCCTGGGCCAGGCCGAGCAGGCCTACCTGGACTACCCCAAGGCCATCGCGGCCTACAAGACGGCGCTGAAGCTGGACAAGCGCAACGCCGAGGCCAGGCTGGGCCTGGCCCAGATCAAGAAGGCCAGCGCCTATTTCGTCTCGCACGTGCCCAAACCCACGCCCACGCCGGAGAGCGACTGAACATGAAATACGTCGTGGTGCTTTGTGACGGGATGTCCGACCACCCCCAGGAGGCCCTGGGCGGGAGGACCCCCATGCAGGCGGCCGCCAAGCCCCACATGGACGGGCTTGCCTCGCGGGGCGAGCAGGGCCTGGCCAACACGGGCGTGCCCGAGCTTCCCATGGGGTCCGACGTGGGCAACCTGGCCGTGCTGGGCTACGACCCCCGCCGCTACTATTCCGGCCGCGCCCCCCTGGAGGCCCTCAACCTGGGGGTGAAGCTGGGGAAGGGCGAGGTGGCCTTCCGCTGCAATTTCGTGCACGTGAAGGACGGCCTGATGGAGGACTACAGCGCCGGGCACCTTTCCACCGAGGACGCCAAGCCCCTCATCCGCATGCTCAACGAGCGGCTGGGGAGCGACAAGGCCCGCTTCCACCTGGGCACCCAGTACCGCCACCTGCTGGTGCTGAAGGGAGCGGGGTTCGAGGGGGCCAAGTGCACCCCGCCCCACGACATCTCCGGGCAGCCCATCCAGCCCCACCTGCCCAAGGGCAGCAAGGGCTCCGACCTGGCCCGCCTGATGCAGGACAGCGCCCTCCTGCTGGAGGGCCACGAGGTCAACCGGGACCGGCGCCGGGAAGGCAGGAAGACGGCCAACATGATCTGGCTGTGGGGCCAGGGCAAGGGCATGGAATTGCCGGCCTTCAAGGACCGACACGGAATGGAAGGGACGGTGATTTCGGCCGTGGACCTGATCAAGGGCCTGGGCCGCGCCACCGGGCTGGACGTGGTGGAGGTTCCCGGGGCCACGGGCTGGATCGACAGCAACTTCGCGGGCAAGGCCGAGGCCGGGCTGAAGGCGCTGAAGAAGCGCGACTTCCTCTTCGTGCACCTGGAGGCCACCGACGAGGCCGGCCACAAGGGCGAGCCCCTCACCAAGGTGAAGGCCATCGAGCTGATCGACGACCAGGTGGTGGGCGCCCTGCTGAAGGGCCTGGAGGGCCAGGAGTTCCGGCTGATGGTCATTCCGGACCACCCCACGCCCTGCGAGCTGAAAACCCACGCCCTGGAGCCGGTGCCCTACCTTATTTTTGATTCGACCGCGCCCAGGGAGGGCGGGGCCCCCTTCGACGAGGCCTCGGCCGCCAAGACCGGCGTCTTCGAGAAGGAAGGCTGGAGCCTGATGGACCGCTTCCTGAGGGCCTGACGGGCCGGAAGGCCCACCACAGGGGAGGGATGCAAAGAAGTTGGCCTTGATCGTCCAAAAGTACGGCGGTTCCTCCGTGGCCACCCCGGAACTGATGAGGGGGGTGGCGGCGCGCATCGTCAAGAACAGGGACCAGGGGCACGACCTGGTGGTGGTGGTCTCGGCGCCCGGCGACACCACCGACGACCTCATCTCGCTGGCCCGGCAGATCACCGACGAGCCGGACGAAAGGGAGATGGACGTCCTGCTGGCCACCGGGGAACAGCAGTCCATCGCCCTGCTGGCCATCGCCATCAAGGCCCTGGGCCACGACGCCATCTCCTTCACCGGGCCGCAGGTGGGCATCATCACCGACGACGTCCACGGCCGGGCCCGCATCGTCAAGATCGGCGACGAGAAGATCCGCAAGGCCATCCGCCTGGGCAAGATCGTCATCGTGGCGGGCTTCCAGGGCCAGACGGAGGAGGAGGACATCACCACCCTGGGCCGCGGCGGCTCGGACCTGACGGCCGTGGCCCTGGCCTCCTCGCTGGGGGCCGAGGTCTGCGAGTTCTACAAGGACGTGGACGGGGTCTACACCGCCAACCCGCGCCTGGTGCGCGACGCCCGCAAGCTGGAAAGCATCTCCTACGACGAGATGCTGGAGATGTCCAGCCTGGGGGCCCAGGTGCTGAATTCCCGTTCGGTCGAATTCGCCAAGAACAACCGGGTGAAGGTGCACGTGCGCTCCACCTTCCACGACCATCCCGGCACGCTGATCACGGAGGAGGGGAACGCGATGGAAAAGCTGCTGATTTCGGGGGTCACCTACAACAAGGACGAGGCCAAGCTGACGGTCCTGGGCATCAAGGACAAGCCCGGCATCGCCGCCGTCATCTTCAAGGCGCTGGCGGCGCACTTCCTCAACGTGGACATGATCATCCAGGACACCTCCGAGGAGGGGGTGACCAACCTTTCCTTCACCGTCGCCAAGGGGGACCTGAAGAAGGCCCAGCAGGCCCTGGAATCGGTGGCCCGCGAGCTGGGGGCCGTGGGCGTGCAGGTCGACGAGAAGATCGCCAAGGTCTCGGCCGTGGGCGTGGGGATGCGGTCCTATTCCGGCGTGGCGGCCCAGATGTTCGAGGCCCTGGCCGCGCGCGGCATCAACATCCAGATGATCTCCACCTCGGAGATCAAGATTTCGTGCGTGGTGGCCGAATCCGACACCGAGGAGGCCGTCCGCGCCATCCACGAAAAGTTCAAGCTCGGGGCGGCGCCGGTCCATGAACAAGCCTGAGGAAAAAAAGGCCGTATTCGACGGCGAGGATTTTCCCCGCGGCTGGCACCTGACGGTGCTGGGCATCCTGGCGGTGGTGCTGGTGGCCGCCTACGCGGTCGCCGCCGCGCTCTTCCTGGGCCCCGGAACCAAGTGACATCCCTTCCTTTCTCCGCGGGACCGACATGAACGAGAACATCTCCATCTTTGACACCACCCTGCGCGACGGTTCGCAGGGCGAGGAGATCAGCTTTTCCGTGGAGGACAAGCTGGCCATCGCCGAGAAGCTCGACGAATTCGGGGTGGACTACATCGAGGGGGGCTGGCCCTTCTCGGGGGTCAACGCCAAGGACGTGGAGTTCTTCCACCGGGCCAAAAAGCTGAACCTGAAGCACGCCACCCTGGTGGCCTTCGGCTCCACCCGGCGGGCCCGCCACAAGGTGGAGGAGGACCCCGGGCTGGCCGGCCTGGTGGAGGCCGGCACGCCGGCGGTGTGCATCTTCGGGAAGAGCTGGGATTTCCACGCCACCGAGGTGCTGGGGGTCTCCCTGGAGGAGAACCTGCGCATGATCCAGGAGAGCGTGGCCTTCCTGAAGTCGAAAAAGAAGGAGGTCATCTACGACGCCGAGCACTTCTTCGACGGCTACCGACGGAACCCCTCCTACGCGCTGCAGACCCTGAAGGCGGCCGTGGACGCCAGGGCCGACTGGGTGGTGCTGTGCGACACCAACGGCGGCAGCCTGCCCGAGGAGGTGGCCCGGGTGGTGGCCGAGGTGGGGGCGCAGTTCCAGGGGGCGAAGCTGGGCATCCACTGCCACAACGACGCCGAACTGGCCGTGGCCAACACCCTGGCGGCCGTGCGCCAGGGTGTCCGCCAGGTGCAGGGGACCATCAACGGGCTGGGGGAGCGCTGCGGCAACGCCAACCTGATCTCCCTGATCCCCAACCTCCGGATGAAGCTCGGCTTCTCCATGCGCAGGATCAACGACAAGAGCCTCACCCGCCTCACCGAGCTGTCGCGCTTCGTCTCCACCGTGGCCAACACCGGCGTGGACGACCACCAGGCTTACGTGGGCTTTTCGGCCTTCGCCCACAAGGCCGGGGTGCATTCCCACGCCGTCACCAAGACGCCCCTTTCCTACGAGCACGTCCGTCCCGAAACCGTGGGCAACGCCCGGCGGGTGCTCATCTCGGAGCAGGCCGGGGCCGCCTCGGTGCTGACCAAGGCCCAGCAGTTCGGCTACAAGCTGGAGAAGGATTCCCCCCAGACCCGCCAGGTGATCGAGAAGGTGAAGCAGCTGGAGCTGCAGGGCTACCAGTTCGAGGGGGCCGACGCGTCCTTCCAGCTGCTGCTGCGCAAGGTGATGGGCACCCACCGGCGCTTTTTCGAGCTGGAAAGCTACCACGTGACCGCCAGCCGCAGGGGACCGGAGAACCCGCTGGCCGAGGCCACCATCAAGGTGACGGTGAAGGGCGAGCGCCGCCACACCGTGGCCGAGGGCAACGGCCCCGTCAACGCCCTGGACAACGCCCTGCGCAAGGCCCTGGCCGACTTCTACCCCGGGCTGGCCCGGACGCACCTGGTGGACTTCAAGGTGCGCGTGCTCAACGCCAAGGAGGCCACGGCCTCGCGGGTGCGCGTGCTGATGGAAACCAGCGACGGCGGCGAGACCTGGTGCACCGTGGGGGTGCACGAGAACATCATCGAGGCCTGCTGGGAGGCCCTGGTGGATTCGCTGGAATACAAGCTGTTGAAGGACAAGGCCAAGTGAGGAGGTCCGGGGGCGCGGGAAAGGCCATCGGGGTCTTCGATTCCGGGGTGGGCGGCCTGACGGTGGTGAGGGAAATCTTCCGCCAGATGCCTGCCGAGAAGGTGGTCTATTTCGGCGACACGGCCCGCTTCCCCTACGGCAACAAGGCGCCCGAGACCCTGGTGCGCTTCGGCTCGGAAAACGCCGCCTTCCTGGCCACCCAGGACATCAAGATGCTGGTGGTCGCCTGCAACAGTTCCTCGGCCTACTGCCTGCCCTCGCTGCGCCGGGCAGCCAGGGTTCCGGTGGTGGGCGTCATCGAGCCGGGCGCCCGGGCCGCCCGCCAGGGCAGCCGGGGCGGCCGCATCGGCGTCATCGGCACCTCGGCCACCATCGCCTCGGGGGTCTACGAGGCGGCCCTGGCCTCGCTGGACCCCGGCCTCCGGGTTTTCGGCCGGGCCTGCCCGCTCTTCGTTCCCCTGGTGGAGGAGGGCTGGACCTCGCACCCCGCCTCCCTGCAGATCGCCCGCGCCTACCTCGCGCCGCTGAAGGCGCGGGGAGTCGACACCCTGCTCCTGGGGTGCACCCATTACCCCCTGCTCAAGGCCCCCATCGCCCGCGTGATGGGGCCCGGCGTGAGGCTGGTGGATTCGGCCCGCGAAACCGCCTCCCAGGTGAAGGCCGTCCTGGGGGAGGCCGGGCTTCTGGCCGAGGGCGCCCCCCGGCCGGTCTCGGACCACCGCTTCTTCGTCTCGGACGTGCCGGAAAAGTTCGTGCAGGTGGCCCGCCGCTTCCTGGGGCCCCGGCTGCCGCCGGTGAGCCAGGCCGGCCCGGGGGTGGAGGCCGGCGGGCCTTCCGCCGGAAGGCGGGGGAGGGTCCGGTGAAGTTCAAATACGTGGAAAAGGAGATCCTCTACGACGGCGAGCCGCTGAAGTCGCTGTGGGCATTCCGCCAGTTCGACCTGCAGGGCGATTCCATCGTGGCCTTCGAGGGCCCCTGCCGGGTCGAGGTGGACCAGCTGGTGGACCTGGCCGACGCCAAGGCGGGCGCCTTCATCTTTTCCCGGCGCATGCTGCACTTCATCGCCGAGCATTTCGACATGGATCTGGAGAAGGCCGTGTGGAAGCAGCGGGCCCTGACGGCCCTGGCCCAGGACGAGCTGAACCGCCGCCTGGGGAGGCTGGCCGTGGAGAGGCGGGGGAACGACCTTTGGGACGGGGACGCCAAGATCAGCGTCTCCATCGCCACGCGGACCCCGGTGTCCTGCAAGATCCATTTCGGCATCAACGTGGACGCGGAGGGCGCGCCGGTGAAGGCCAAGGGCCTGCGCGACTTCAACCTCGACGCCCCCACCCTGGCCCAGGCCCTGCTGCTGCGCTACCGCGAGGAATGCGAGGACGTGTGGATGGACCGCTGCAAGGTGCGGGGGACAGCCTAGCCCCGGACATCCCGCCGCCCGGGAAGCGGCTTTCCCGGGCTTCCCGCCTTCCGCGAGGCCTTTGATTTCCCGCCCCTCCGCTACGCGGCCTTTCCGGGCGCGTTC
>JAJYGY010000201.1 GCA_021790555.1 bacterium | reverse complement strand
TTTGATGCAAAACTTGATGCAATGACAACTAAATGGCACTCGCTTTCTTCGGATCAATACAAAAGGCTCGGGTAAAGCAGGGTGGCCAGCCACCACATCAGCCCGGCGGCGCCTCCCAAAATGGCCACGTCCATGCCGATGGGATGGGCCCCCGTGCCAAGCAGCAGGGCGCGCAGCCCCTCCACCAGGTAGGTGAGGGGGTTGCCCTTGGAGAAGGCCTGCAGCCAGGGCGGCATGATGGCGATGGGGTAGAGCGCGCTGGAGGCGAAGAACAGCGGCATGGTCACCAGCTGGCCGATGCCCATCATGCGGTCGCGGGTGCGCACGATGGAGGCGATGACCATGGAGAAGCCGGAGAAAAGCGCCGACCCCAGCACGGTCAGCAGCAGGAGCCCGGCCAACCGGCCCCAGCCCCACTGCAGAGGCACGCGCAGCAGCAGGGCCAGCGCCAGGATGACCACCACCTGGGTGATGGAGCGCGAGGTGCTGGCCAGCATCTTGCCCAGCACCAGCGAGGAATGGCGGATGGGCGTGCTCAGCAGCTTCTGCATCAGGCCCATGTCCTTCTCCCAGATGATGGACAGCCCGTTGAAGATGGAGACGAAGGTGATGGATTGGGCCAGGATCCCCGGCGTGAGGAAGGAGAGGTAATCCATCCCGCCGGTGGGCACGGCGTGCAGGCGGTTGAAGGCCTCGCCGAAGATCAGAAGCCACAGCGCGGGCTGCAGGCTGCGCGAGGCCATCTCGGTGGGGTCCTTCAGGATCTTCACGGTCTCCATCTCCACGATCACCCACAAATGGTAAAAGTAGAGCATCACGGGGTGGTTGCGTTCAACCAAGTCTGCGCGCGACACGTCGGCTCCTCTTGACGGAAAGCAGGCCCTGTCCCGAATCCTCCGGGGAATCCTCCTCCCCGGCACGGCGCTTGCCCGCGAAATGGATGAAGATGCGGTTGAGGCTGGCCTGGGGCAGGCCGGCCTGACGGCGCAGCTGGGCCAGGTTGCCCAGGGCCGCCACCTTGCCCTTGGCCATGATGGCGATGCGCGAGCAAAGGGACTCGGCCTCCTCCATGTAGTGGGTGGTCAGCAGCACGGTGGTCCCCTGCCGGCTCTGCAGCGCGCGGATGTGCTTCCACAGGGCCTCGCGCGAGACCGGGTCCATCCCCACGGTGGGCTCGTCCAGGAAGACCAGGGGCGGCCGGTGCAGCACGGCCTGGCCGATCTCCAGGCGGCGGATCATGCCGCCCGAATAGGTGGCCACCGGCCTGGAGGCGGCCTCCTCGAGGTCCAGCATCTCCAGGATGCCGGGGATGCGCCGCCGCACCTCGGCGCCGGAAAGCCCGTAGAAACGCCCGAAAAAGTAGAGGTTCTCGCGGCCGGTCAGGGCCCCGTCCACGGAAAGGGACTGGGGCACGTAGCCCACCGACTGGCGGACGCGCAGGGGCTGGCGCCTCAGCGAATAGCCGTTGATCTCCACCTCGCCCCCGTCCGGCGGAAGCAGTCCCATCATCATCTTGATGGTGGTGGACTTGCCGGCCCCGTTGGGGCCCAGCAGGGCGAAGGACTCGCCGCCCTGGATGTCCAGGTCGACCCCGTCCACGGCCTTCAGGGGTCCGAAACTCTTGGTGAGGCCCCTCACCCTGACGATGGGTTGCGCCCCCGGGCGATTCCCCTTCATGACAGGCTCCCGTTCAAAAAGGCCAGGGCCCGGGCGAAGGCGTCGCGCGCCGCCTCGGCCTGGTAGCTGGGCCGGGTGTCGTTGAAGAAGGCGTGTCCGGCCCCCGGGTAGACGCGCACTTCCAGCGCCTTGCCGGCCTGCTTCATGTCGGCCTCGAACTGGGGCAGGGCGTCGACCAGGCGCCTGTCGGTCTGGCCGTGGAAGGCCAGCAGGGGGCAGGCCAGGCCGGGGATCTTGTCCTTGGGCAGGCCCTGGCCGTAGAAGATGACGGCCGCGGCCAGTTCCCCGTCCTGGCTGGCCAAAAGCCCGGAAAGGCCCCCGCCCATGCAGAAGCCCAGGCTCCCCACCCTGCGGCCCCTGCTGGAGGGAACCTGCCCGCGCAGGTGGGCGGCCGCCGCCAGCAGGGGCGGGAGGAACTGCCCCGGGTTGCCCAGCAGGCCCCCGAAAAGCAGGTTGTAGGATTCGCCCACCCGCCGGCCCTGGTCCTGGGGAAGCCCGGCCAGCGCCGCCTCCCTCTCGGCCGGGTTTCCCCAGGCGCCGGGGGGCAGTCCGTCGACGAAGGCCTTCAGCTCCTCCATCCGCCCGGCCTTGAGGGCCTCGGGACGCTGGCCGTCCCTGGCGAAGAGGTCGGGCGCCAGCACGGCGTACCCCGCCCGGGCGAAGCGCCGGGCCACGTCCATGATGTGCTCGTCCACGCCCCAGGCCTCCTGGATGAGCACCAGGCCGGGCCGGCTCTGGCCGCCGTCCATCTGGGCCAGGTAGCCGAGGTGCTCGCCGGAATTTCCAAAACGGATCCATTCGCTCGTCAGGCTCATGGGAATGCCTCCATAAAAAGGGGGTGGAAGGACGTCGGCCAAAGGGGTCGGGTTGGACGAAAAACCGGGATTTCCGGAGGGTTCCGCCTGGCGCCTTCCGAACCTTTCAGATCTGGATCTTGGAAAACATCCGCGCGCCCAGCCACAGGGCCAGCAGGGTCAGGCCCGCCAGCACGGCGAAATCCAGCCCCAGGGAGAACTGCGCGGAACCCAGCAGCGCCCCCCTCAGGCCGTCCACCCCGTAGGTGAGGGGATCGGCCACGGCGCAGGCCAGCACGCCTTTGGGCAGGCCCGCCAGGGGGAAAAGCGCGGAGGAAAGGAAGAAGATCGGCATCACCAGGAAGTTCATGATGAGCTGGAAGCCCTGCATGTCCTCCAGCCTCGACGCCAGGGCCGTGCCCAGGGCCGTGAAGAGCAGGGCGATGAGGAACATGAACCCCAGGGCCAGGGGCACCAGGGCCCAGCTGGAGACGCGGAAGCCCACGGCCAGGCAGATGAGGAAGACCAGCACCCCCTGCAGGGTGGCCACCGTGGCGCCGCCCAGGGTGCGGCCCACCATGATCTCCAGGCGCGACACCGGGGCCACCAGGGTCTCCTTCAGGAAGCCGAACTGGCGGTCCCAGATGATCTCCATGCCGGTGAAGATGGCCGTGAAGAGGATGCCCATGCTGATGATGCCCGGCGCCAGGAACTGCAGGTAGCTGCCGTCCCCGGCGCGCCTGTACACCGGGCCCAGCCCGAAGCCCAGGGCCACCAGGAAAAGCAGCGGCTGCCCCAGGGACCCGACGATGCGCGAGCGCGAGCGCAGGTAGCGCTTGATCTGCCGCAGCCAAAGGATGCCTATGGTGTCCATCATGTCAGCGCCTCCTCCACATCCGGCCGTGCAGGCGCATGCGGTCCACGGCGCTGGGTTCATCCTCGCGGATGTCGTGCCCGGTGATCTGGATGAAGGCGTCCTCCAGGCTCTTCTTGCGGGTCTTGGACTTCAGCTGGGCCGGGGTTCCCTGGGCCACGATCCGGCCGTGGTCGATGACGGCCAGGCGTTCGGCCACCCGGTCGGCCTCCTCCATGTAGTGGGTGGTCAGGAACACCGTGATGCCCTCCTGCCGCCTCAGCCGCGAGATGTAGCTCCAGATGTGGTTGCGGGTCTGGGGGTCGAGCCCCTGGGTGGGTTCGTCCAGGAAAAGGACTCGGGGGTGGTGCAGCAGGGCCCGGGCGATCTCCAGGCGCCGCTTCATGCCGCCGGAGAAGCGCTTCACCAGCTCGTCGCGGCGCTCCCACAGCTCCACGACCTTCAGCAGCTCGGCGCAGCGCTCCCGGCGCAGGCCCTTCTCCACCCCGTAGAGCACGCCGTGCAGTTCCAGGTTTTCCAGGGCCGTCATCTCCTCGTCCAGGCTGGGGTCCTGGAACACGATGCCCAGGCTCCTGCGCGCCCCGCGGGTGTCCACGGCCGGGTCGAAACCGTTGAGGCGGATGCTGCCGGCGCTGGGCTTCAGCAGGGTGGTGAGCATCTTGATGGTGGTGGTCTTGCCGGCCCCGTTGGGGCCCAGGAAGGCGAAGATCTCGCCGGCCTTCACCGAGAAGTCGATGCCGTCCACGGCCTTGAAGGCGCCGAACCGCTTGGCCAGCCCCTTGGCCTCGATGATGTCCCCGTCCTTGCCCAACCCCGCCTCCTTATTCGTAGCGCAGCGCCTCGATGGGTGAAAGCTTGGAAGCCTGCCAGGCCGGCCACAGGCCCGCCGACACCCCGACCACGGCCGAGACCAGCACCGCCACCAGGACGACCGCCCAGGTGAACAGCACGGTCTGGCCCAGCAGCCAGGACGCCAGGACGGCCAGGGCGTCGCCCCCCAGGATGCCGAACACGCCGCCGATGAGGCCGATGGTCACCGCTTCCACCAGGAACTGGAACATCACCTCGAGGTTGCGCGCCCCCAGGGCCTTGCGCAGCCCGATCTCCTTGGTGCGCTCGCGCACGGACACCAGCATGATGTTCATGATGCCGATGCCGCCCACCACCAGCGCCAGCGCGGCGGCCCCCAGCATCAGGTTGCTGAGGATGTTGGCGGAGTCCTGCAGGGCGGACTGGATGTCGGCCATGTTGCGCACCATGAAGTCGTCGTCCTGGCCCGGCCGGATGTGGCGGGTGTGGCGCAGCATCTCCGAGACCTCGTTCATGCACTCGTCCACCTTGTCGGTTTCGCTGGCCTCCACGTCGAAGGAGCTGATGGTGTTGGTTCCCAGCACCCGGTACATGGCCGTCTGAAGCGGGATGACGACCACGTCGTCCTGGTCGCGGAAGCCGCCCCCGCCCTTCACCGGCAGCACGCCGATCACCTGGAAGTCCTGCTTGTTGATCTGCACCGTGGTCCCGGTGGGGTCGAAACCCGGCGGGTACAGGTTCTTGATGACGGTGGCGCCCAGCAGGCAGACCCGGGCGCGGGACTCGTCCTCCTCGCGGGTGAAAAAGCGCCCGCTGATGGGCTGGGCGGCGTGCATCTGCTCGTAGACCGGCTCGCAGCCCGTCACCTGGGTCTGCCAGTTCTGGTCCCCGTAGTTCACCACCACGTTTCCCTGCACCGTGCCTTCCACGGCCCTGACGGCGGTGCCGTGGCCGACCAGCTGCTTCAGGGCGTCCTCGTCCTGCGGGGTGAAGCGGGGCGCGCTTCCCGACCCGAAGGCGTTCTGGTTCTGCGGCCGGACCATCAACAGGTTGCTGCCCAGCGAGGAAAGGCGCTGCTTCACCGCGGCCTTGGCCCCGTTGCTGATGGCCGTGATGGTGATCACCCCCGTGACGCCGATGATGACCCCCAGCATGGTCAGGAAGGTGCGCACCTTGTTGAGCGAAAGGGCCGTGACGGCCATGCGCACGTTTTCCTTCAGCGCGGCCGGGCTGGGCAGCGCCGAAACCCGGGGGATCTCGAAGGCCTTGGTCTTCACACCCCCGGGGGCGGGCCGCTTGCGCCTGGGGGTGCGCTCGTCCGACACCACGCGCCCGTCGCGCACGTGGATCACGCGCTTGGCGTGGGCCGCGATCTCGGGCTCGTGCGTCACCAGGATGACGGTGACGCCCTGCGAGTTCATGGTGTCCAGCTGCTGCATCACCTCCTCGGCCTGCGCGCTGGAAATGTTGCCGGTGGGCTCGTCGGCGAACAGCAGGGGAGGGTCGTTGGCCAGGGCCCGGGCGATTGCCACGCGCTGCTGCTGCCCGCCCGAAAGCTGGTGCGGCGCGTGGTGCAGGCGCTCCTCCATGCCCACCTTCTTGAGGAGCCCGCGGGCCTTCCCTTCCACCTGGCCCTGGCGCCCGTAGATGAGGGGCAGGGCCACGTTGTTGAGGGCCGAGGTCCGGGCCAGCAGGTTGAAGAACTGGAAGATGAAGCCGATGTTGCGGTTGCGCAGGATGGCCAGCTGGTCGTCGGAAAGCCGCGAGACCTCGTGCCCGGCCAGGTACAGGGTGCCCGAGCTGGGCCGGTCCAGCAGGCCCAGGATCTGCATCAGGGTGGACTTGCCCGACCCGGACGGCCCCACGATGGCCAGGTACTCCCCGGCGTCGATGCGCAGGTCGATTCCGTCCAGGGCCCGCACCTCGGGCCCCCCCGCTCCGGCCGGGCGGTAGACCTTGCTCAGGGCCCTGGCTTCCAGCAGGGGGGCGCCTTCCGGCATCAGTGGGGCCCTCCTCCGCGCTGGTTGCCCCCCTTGCCCCCGTGGTTGAAGTGGGGCGAGAAGATGCTGGAGTCGTTGACCGAGCCCAGGCTGAGGCTGCTGACCAGCACGGTGTCGCCCTCGCTGAGGCCCGAAAGCACCTCCACGTTGCTGCCGTCGGCGTCGCCCAGGCTCACCCGCGTCTTCTGGGCGGGCTTCTTGGGGTCGTTCTGCACCAGCAGGGACAAGCTGGTGTTCTCGGCGCCTTTCACGGCCCAGGCCGGCAGCAGCAGCACGCCCCGGTCGTCCTTGACGATGAAATTGACGTTGGCCGTCATGCCCGCCCTCAGCTCCGCCGGGGCGTTTTCCGGGGACAGCTTCACGTAGTAGCAGACCACGTTGTTCACCTTCACCGCCTCGTGGGTGATCATCATCACCCGGCAGGCGAAGGGCATTTCCGGGTAGGCGTCCACCGTCACCAGGGCCTTCTGGCCGTCGGAGATCCTGCCCAGGTCGGTCTCGTCCACGTCGGCCACGACGATCAGACGGTCGGACATGTCGTACACGTCCGTGCTCTGCGAGACGGTCTGGCCTTCCACCACGTTGCGGTTGATGATCATGCCCGACACCGGCGCCACGATGGGCGTGGGCTTGTAGACGTCCTCCCAGTATTTCAGCTCCTGGGGGCCCTTGGCCCTGGCCATGTCCAGCAGGGCCGCGCGGTCCGAGGAACTCATCCAGGCCAGCACCTGGCCCTTCTTCACGTGGGCGCCCTCGTCCACCAGGATCTGGTCCACCCGGCCGGCCACCGGCGGGATGATCTGCACCTCGTTGAGCGGCTGCACGTTGCCGGTGTCCTGCACGGTGACCTGGAGGTTTCCCCGGGTCACCCGCACCTTCTGGGCGGCCTCCTTCGTGCCGCCCCGGCATCCCGCCAGCAGCAGCGCGGCCGCGGCCAGCGCCAGGATCGTTCGTTTCATCTCCCGCCTCCGAATGGCCCCGCCCCGCCTCAAGGATTCTCCAGCCCCAGCCCCAGCGCCTTCTCGTACCCGGCGAAGGACTGGGCGGCGCTCAGCAAGGCGGAAAGCTGCTGCTCCTCGGACTGGATAAGGTTGTTCTCGGCCTGCTCGAAATCCAGGTACTGGGCCTGGCCGGCCTCGAAAAGTCGGTTGACCGTCTCGAAGCGCTCCCGGCCCACCTTCACCGCCAGGGCCTCCACCGGAAGCCTCAGGGTGGCGCTGCGGTAGCCGGCCCAGGCCTGGCTCAGCGCGGCCTGCAGGGAATGCAGGGTGTCTTCCAGGGCGGCCTGCCCGGCCTCCCAGTTCAGGCGGGCCTCGCGGATGGCAGCCTCCTGGCCCCCGCCGGCGAAGAGGTCGTAGCTGGCGCTCAGGCCCACGGTCCACAGGTTCTGGCTGGGCGGCCAGGCGCCGCCGTCCGAATACTGGTATCCGGCCGTGGCGTTGAGGCTGGGGTAGCGGCTGGCCAGGCTGGCCTGGAAGGCGGCCTGGGAGGCCCGCGCGGCGGCCCGCTGGGCCTCCAGATCCGGGCTTTGTTCCAGAAGCTTCATGGCCCCGGCCAGGTCCGCCGGGGGCCCGGGCGCGGAAAGGTCCCCGCGTGCCTCCAGGCTGTCCCCCTCGTCCCCGGCGCCTCCCAGCAGGGCCGAAAGGCTGGCCGCGTCCGCGCCCAGGTTCAGGCCGGCCTGCTGGAGCTGCCACTGGTTCTGGGCCTCGCTGGACTGGGCCTGCAGGTAGGTCCAGCGCGGCTGCTGGCCGGACTGGTATTCCAGCTGCAGGTATCCGGTCTCCTGGTGCAGCAGGCCGGCGATCTGCTTCAGAAGCGCGATCTCCTGCTGGTCGTAGAGGACCTGGTCGAAGGCCTGCCGCAGGCTGTAGCGCAGGCCCTCGCTGGCCTGCAGGTAGGCCGCCCGCTTGGCTTCGGCCTGGTCGATGGCCTGCTGTCGGGCGCCCATGGTGGCGACCCAGTTGAAGAGGTTCCAGGAACCGCTCAGGCCCAGCTGGTAGCTGCCGGTCTCGGATTCCGAGCCCAGCCCGTAGCCCAGCCCCAGGGGAGTGCCGATCAGCTCGCTGCCCGAGGGCCCCAGCGCCCGGGTGCCGGAGCGTCCCAGGCTGCCGTCGAGGCTGAGCTGGGGCCAGAAGCCCCCCTCGGCCACCCCCACGGCCGCCTCGGCGGCCTGCCAGGAGGCCCGGGCCGACACCAGGCCCGGGTTCTTGGCCAGGGCCTCGCCCACGGCGGCCCCCCAGGTGAGGACGCGCGCGGTGCAGGCCGAGGCCAGCAGGAGGCAGGCGGGGGCCAGTGCCAGGACCGCTTTGAGGTGCGTTCGCATGAATGCCCGGAAAGTGGAGGGGAGCTTCAGGCGACAGCATACACCCCGCGCGCCCCCCGAAGCTTTACGCCGGTGTAACCAAAGGTATCAAATTGTAACGGGCGCCTAGGCGGCCGAGCCGGCCTTCGCCCGCCGCCTTCCGTTGGCCGCGGGCTTGGCCCCGTTGGAGGCCCCCTTTTCGCCCTCCCCGATCTCCTCCAGGGCCTCGGCCAGCAGGTCCTCGTGGGCGTGCCGGCTCTCCAGGGGCGCCGCCACGCTGTAGAAGCAGGGCACCACGAAGAGGGTCAGCAGCATGGAAAAGAACATGCCGAAGATCAGCACCACGGCCATGGGCTCCTGCACCTCGTAGCCCGGGCCGCGCAGCACGGCCTCGGGGATGCCCGCGGCCATCACGGCCAGCGAGGTCATCAAAATGGGGCGGAAGCGCACCGGCCCGGCGTCCAGCAGGGCGTCCTTCACCGACATGTGCTGCAGCTTGCGCCGCTGGTTGGTGAAGTCCACCAGCATGATGGAATTCTTCTTCACGATGCCCATCAGCAGGATCACGCCGATCATGCTGTAGATGTTGATGGAAAGGTGGAAGAGCCACAGCCCCAGCAGCGCGCCGGACAGGCTGAAGGGCAGGGCCATCAGCACGCTGAAGGGGTCCACGAAGCTGTTGAACTGGCTGGCCAGCACCATGTAGGCCGTCACCACGCCCAGCACCAGGGCGAAGAGCAGGGAGAACATGGATTCCTTGAAGGTCTCCGATCCCTCTCCCAGGACGATGCGGTAGCCGGCTGGCAGGATCTGTTTGGCGAGCTTCTGCACCGCGGCCAGGGCGTCGGTCTGCGACTTGCCCGGAGCCACGTTGGCGTAGAGCGTGATGGTGCGCTGGCGGTCCAGGCGGTTGATCTGCTGCAGCGAGGTGGTCTTTTCCAGGGTGGCCACCTGGGAGATGGGGAGCACCTCACCCCGGTTGTTTCGGACGTAGATGTGGTTGAGCTGGTCGGCCGTCAGGCGCTGGCCGGGCAGCAGGCGCACCTCCACGTAGTCCTGGTACTGGCCGCGGGGATACTGGTTGACCTGCACCCCGCCCACCAGCGAGTTGATGACGCTGGAGATGGACTGCACGCTCACCCCGCGCTCGGCGCACTTGGCCCGGTCCGGCACCACGTCCACCTCGGGCATTCCGGCGATGTAGTCGGTGTTCACGTCGGTCAGGTAGGGGCTTTTGGCCGCCGCCGCCTTCAGTTTCTCCGACAGGGCCGTCAGCTTGTTCCAATCCGGCCCCTGGATCCCCACCTCCACCGGGAAACCGCGCGAGGCGGTGAAGCCGCCGGTGGAGATGTCCTGGACGAAGGCCTTGGTGTCGGGAATCTTGTTGAAATCCTTGCGCGCCGCGGCGATGGCGTCGGCCTGGGTCCACTGCCTGCCCGTGGCGGGGTCGATGCCGCGCTGCCCCTCGTCCTTCATGGTGACGAACATGATCCCGGTATTGAACTGGTTGCCCTGGAACCCTCCCACCGCGCAGTAGTAGTTTTTGATGTAGGGCTGCTGGCTCAGCCACTTCTCGGCGACCAGGAACTTGCTGTTGGTGTATTCGATGGAGGAATCGGGCGGAGTCTGGAGCGTGACCAGGAACACCCCCATGTCCTGCGAAGGCACCATCTCCTTGTTCAGGCCGAAGAAGAAGCCCAGCGAGCCCAAGAAGAGCAGGACGGCGCCGACCAGCACGGTCCAGCGATGCTCCAGGGCCCATCCCAGGCCCCGGCGGTAGGTGGCGGCCGCGCCGCGGAAGGCGCCGTCCACCATGCGTCCGAACCAGCTGCGCCGCTCCTTCACCACCACGAACTGCGAGCAGCGCATGGGCGTCAGGGTGATGGCCTCGAGCAGGGAGAGCAGCACCGTGGCCACCAGGGTGACGCCGAACTGGTAGAAGAACTTGCCGATGATGCCGTTCATGAAAGCCATGGGCAGGAAGATGGCCACGATGGCGAGCGAAGTGGCCAGCGCCGCGAAGGTGATTTCCCTGGCGCCCACCACCGCCGCCACCACGCGGTTTTTGCCCATCTCCTGGTACCGCACGATGTTCTCCAGCACCATGATGGCGTCGTCCACCACGATGCCGATGGCCAGGCTCAGGCCCAGCAGGGTGAAGGAATTGAGCGTGAAGCCGGAGAAGTAGAGGATGACGAAGGTTCCCACGATGGAGGTGGGGATGGCCAGCAGGATGTTCAGGGTGGAGGTCCAGGAACCCAGGAAAACCCAGCACACCAGGGCCGTGGCCAGGGCCGAAAGCAGCAGGTTGCGCTCCAGGTCCTTCACCGAGTTCTTGATGAACTGGGTGCTGTCGAAATTCACCCTCAGGTCCATGCCCGCGGGAAGGGCGTTCTGCTTCTTCAGTTCGGCCACCTTGGCCTTGACCGCGTCGGCCACTTCCACGGCGTTTCCGCCGATCTGCATCACCACCCCCAGGCCCACGGCGGGCTGGCCGTTGGAATAGCTCAGGCGCGACACGTCGGCCGTGCCTTCCTCCACGGTGGCCACGTCCTTCAGCGGGATGGGATGGTAGTTGGGCGAGCCGCCCCGGGTGTTGATCATCAGGTCCTGGAACTGCCGCACGTTGGTGGGCTGGCCCAGGGTGCGGACCAGGGCGTCCTTGGTGGGGGTGTCCAGGAAGCCGCTGGGCAGCTCCACGTTCTCGTTCTGGATGGCGTTGACCACGTCATCGGCGGTGAGCTGGTAGTGACGGAGCTTGTTGTTGTCCACCCAGACGCGCATTTGCGGGGCCAGGTAGCCGCCTTCGAAGATGTTGCCCACGCCGTTGACGCTCGAAATCTGGTCCACCAGCACGTCGTTGACGTAGATCATCAGGTCGCGCATGGTCACTTTGGGGTTGGTGCTGGTGAGGGCCAGCCACAGGATGGGGTTGGCGTTGGGGTTGTACTTGCGGATGATGGGCGGGTCCATGCTCTTGGGAAGCTGCTTCTGCGCCTGGGCCACGGCGGTCTGCACGTCATTGAGGGCCGCGTCGATGTTCCGGCTCAGGTCGAACTCCACCGAGATGTTGGCGCTGCCCTCGATGCACTGGGAAGTCACGTGCTTCACGCCCTGCACGGTCATCACCGCGTTCTCGATCACCTGCACGATCTCCGACTCCATCACCTCGGGCGCGGCCCCCAGGTCGCTGACCTGGATGTTTACGACGGGGAAGGTCACGTCGGGCATCTGGCTGACACCCATGCGGTTGAAGGAGATGGCCCCGAAGATGATCAGGGAGGCCATGATCATCCAGGCGAAGACCGGATTCTTGATGGAAATATCGGACAGGGTCATGG
>JAJYGY010000173.1:2366-11929 GCA_021790555.1 bacterium | reverse complement strand
CTCGGAATTCCCGACGTTTCCATAGCTGTCCACTGGCGTGAGGTTGACCTGGTAGGCCCCGTCGGGGACGTAGCTGTTATTGCCGTCCGTCCCAATCCAATATTGGTAGCCAGCCGTGACCGTAGTCCCAAGGTACACGGTGGGAAGGGTGGCAGAGGTCATGGCGGGAGTGCTGTAGTAATCATTGATGCTGCTATTTTGCAGGGCACTGACGCTGAAATTGATCGAGCAATTCTGCTTGTTGAGGGCGAAAAGTATCTTCATTTTGGAATTGGACACGTCACCTTTCGGAATGTTGGAATTGGAATCCGAGGCGATGTACATGAGATTTGGACTGATTTGATTGGTCGTGCCAACCAGGGAATATCCGACGGATCCGCTTAAAAAAACGGGCCTTGTCTCGTCCATACTCAGGCTCTGGGGGCCGGCAAATCCATTATTTCCAGCCTGCGTGTTTGTCGAATCAGTGAAGTAACCGTATAAGGAGCCTTGGAAGATCCCACCAGGCACGGAAGGGTTCTGCGAGGTTTCGTCCGGAACCGGGTAGGTGCCCTGCCAGGTGTTGCCGTTGACCGTTGTCAAGGTAGGGTTGTCCGTGCCC
This sequence comes from bacterium, assembly GCA_021790555.1. Lineage (GTDB taxonomy): Bacteria > Oederibacteriota > JAJYGY01 > JAJYGY01 > JAJYGY01 > JAJYGY01. The sequence goes on along the minus strand of JAJYGY010000173.1, from coordinate 11,328 downwards.
GCGACGGAGGCGTAGGCGGTGCCGCCGGAGGTGATGAAATTGCCCCCTGGAACCCCGGTGCCGAAGCAGTTGATGGACTGGCCGCTGAAGTTGGTGTAGTCGCTTAAGGGACTTCCCACGGTCAGGTTGGAATTGCTGATGGAAATGGTGGAACCGCCCGAATAGATGGCGGTCCAGACATGGATGCCGTCGGTCACGTCCACGGCCGTGCTCAGGGTGACGGAATTCAGGCCGGCCCCGGCCAGGTCGACCCCGCCGGTGCTGCCGTTCTGGCCCTGCAACTGGAAGGAGGTGTTGACATTGGCGACGCTCATGGAGATCGTCATGACGCTGCCGATATGCAGGCTGGTGTCGCCGCAGCTGTAAGAAAGGGACAGGATGGTGGTGGTGCTGGCGTGGGATTGGGCGGAAAGTCCGACAAAGGCGAGCAACAAGGAAAGTGCGATTCCCTTGCAGGAGCGCATAAAATCCCCAAAGAAGTTTACAAAATAGCTACGTTGCCAGAAGTATAACTGATTTTCCTTTCCTGTCAATGCTTTTTCGATGTCAACACCATGTTGAAAAGTGTGTGAGCTTTCCCTGACAATAAAACTCTTGAAAAACAAGGTTTTTCAAGGCTATTTTAGGATTCTCTTGGAGCTATAGTATTTCAAATAAATTCTCAACAACTTATCAATATAAAAACCAACAGAAAATCATGAAGTCGCGGCCCCATGGCATTTCTTGTATTTCTTGCCGGATCCGCAGGGGCACAGGTCGTTCCTCCCCACCTTGGGCATGTCCCGCTTGATAGGAACCACGGCCACCTTGGAAGGTTCGCCGCCGCCAGGCTGGGCGGCCAGGGCGCCGGCCGCGGCCATGGGCGCCGGGGCGGCCCCGGGGACCTGGAACTCCGGGCGCGATTCCTTCAGGTTGCGCATGGGCATCTGCAGGTCCACGGCCGGCCATTCCCCGCCCTGGTGGACCTGCTGGATCCGCATCAGGGCCGGGATCACCTCGGCCTTGATGGAGCCCATCATGCGGCGGAAAGTCTCGAAGCCCTCCTTTTTGTACTGGATCAGCGGGTCCAGCTGGCCGTAGGCGTGCAGGCCGATGCCCTCCTTCAACTGGTCCATCTCGTAGAGGTGGTTCTTCCAGTTGGTGTCCAGTACCTCCAGCAGCAGGTGCCGCTCCAGCGAGCGCATGGCCTCGGGGCCGATCTGCCCCTCCTTCTTTTCGTAGGCCGTCTCGGCGCGCTTCAGCAGGGACCGCTTGAAGTCCTCGCGGATGATCTTGGCCTTGTCCTCCGGGACCAGGTCGCGGACGTCGTCGCGGAACACGTCCCTGTACCAGGACAGGAAGGGTGCCAGGTCCCACTCCTCCGGGTAGATCCCCTCGGGCGCCTCGGCGTCGAAGCGCTCCTCCACCAGGTCCAGCAGCATGTCCTGGATGTCCTTCTTCAGGTCCTCGCCCTCCAGCACGGCCTGGCGGCGCGTGTAGACGACCTCGCGCTGCTTGTTCATCACGTCGTCGTATTCCAGCAGGTGCTTGCGGATGTCGAAGTTGTGCGATTCCACCGACTTCTGCGCCCGCTCGATGGACCTGCTGATCATGGGATGCTCGATGGCCTCGTCGTCGGTCATGCCCAGCTTGCCCATGATGCCGGAGATGCGTTCCGACCCGAAGATGCGCATCAGGTCGTCCTCCAGCGAAATGTAGAAGCGCGAGGAGCCCGCGTCCCCCTGGCGGCCGGAACGGCCGCGCAGCTGGTTGTCGATGCGGCGGCTTTCGTGGCGCTCCGTGCCCAGCACGTGCAGGCCACCCAGTTCGGGCACGCCCGGCCCCAGCACGATGTCGGTGCCGCGGCCGGCCATGTTGGTGGCGATGGTCACGGAGCCCTTCTGGCCGGCCTGGGAGATGATCTCGGCCTCCTTCTCGTGGAACTTGGCGTTGAGCACCTGGTGCTTGACGCCCTTGCGGTTGAGGGCCGAGGAAACCCGCTCGCTCTTCTCGATGGAGATGGTGCCCACCAGCACGGGCTGGCCGCGCCGGTGGCAGTCGATGATCTCCTCCACCACGGCGTTGAACTTGCCCTTCTCGGTCTTGTAGATGAGGTCGGCGTTGTCGGCGCGGATCATGGGCCGGTGGGTGGGGATGACCACCACCTCCAGCTTGTAGATCTGGAAGAATTCGCCCGCCTCGGTCTCGGCCGTGCCCGTCATGCCCGAAAGCTTCTTGTACAGGCGGAAGTAGTTCTGCAGCGTGATGGTGGCCAGGGTCTGGTTCTCCCTTTCGATGGTCACGTGTTCCTTGGCCTCCAGGGCCTGGTGCAGGCCTTCTCCGAAGCGCCGGCCCGGCATCAGCCGCCCGGTGAATTCGTCCACGATGAGGACCTTGCCGTCCTTGACCATGTAGTCCACGTCGCGCTTGTAGAGCACGTGGGCCCGCAGGGCCTGCTGCACGTGGTGCACCCATTCGATGTTGCGCTCGTCGTAGAGGTTGCCCACCCCCAGGGCCTGCTCCACCAGCTCCACGCCCGCCTCGCTCAGGGAGGCCGTGCGGGTCTTCTCCTCCACGGTGTAGTGTTCCTCCTTCTTCAGCCTCGGGATGACGCGGTCCACCTTGACGTACTTGTCGGTGGATTCCTCGGCCGGCCCGGAGATGATCAGGGGGGTGCGGGCCTCGTCGATGAGGATGGAGTCGACCTCGTCCACCAGGGCGAAGTTCAGGGGGCGCTGGACCCGCTGCAGGGGGTGCACGGCCATGTTGTCGCGCAGGTAGTCGAAGCCGAACTCGTTGTTGGTGCCGTAGGTGACGTCGCAGGCGTAGGCCTGGCGGCGCTCGTCCGGCGGCATGTCGTGCTTGATGCAACCCACCGTCAGGCCGAGGAACCGGTAGACCTCGCCCATGCCGCGGAAGCTTCCCCGCCCCAGGCTGTCGCGCTCGGCCAGGTAGTCGTTGACGGTGACCACGTGCACGCCCTTGCCCGGCAGGGCGTTGAGGTACACGGCCAGGGTGGCCACCAGGGTCTTGCCTTCGCCCGTCCGCATCTCGGCGATCTTGCCCTGCTGCAGCACCATGCCGCCGATCATCTGCACGTCGTAATGGCGCAGCCCCAGGGTGCGCTTGCCGGCCTCGCGCACCACGGCGAAGGCCTCGGGCAGCAGGTCCTCCAGGGTCTCGCCCTTTTCCAGCCGCGCCCGGAATTCGGCCGTCTTTTCCTTCAGCGCCTCGTCCGAAAGGGACTGCAGGCCGGTCTCGAAGGACTGGATCCGCTCCACCACCGGCCACAGCTTCTTCAGTTCCCGGTCGTTCTTGCTCGGGAAAATCTGCCTCAACAACGACACCGCCATTCAAAACCTCCCATGCGGATCCTTGAAGATCCGCGATCCCGCGGAATTAGTTTTTGAAATCCTCGATCGGCATCACGCCGGATTCGAGCCAGGAATAGTTCCCTGCCATCAGCTGCTGGGCCAGGGCGTAGTTGCGCCTGTCCTCGTTGCGCCACAGGCCCCGGAAGGAGGCCGCCACCCGCGCCCTGGACTGCCGGCAGAACTGGTCGGCCAGGTCGACGGCCTGGGGCTTCTTCTCCTTTTCCGCCAGGTGCCGCGCGAAGGAGCAGGCGCAGGCCATGGCGAAAAGCTCCACCCCCACGTCCACGGCCCGTCCCAGCACGGCCTGCCTCTTCTCCAGGCCCGGGCCGTTGAGGGCCATCAGGTGGATCAGGTTGCGGGCCAGCCGGTTGCTGTGGCGGCTGACGTAGGAGACGTGCTTGGCCAGGGGGCCGTAGTCCGAATAGGTGCCCGGCAGGCCGTGGGGCAGCCAGCGCTTGGGGTACCAGTGGGCGTAGAACCAGGCGGCGCGAAGGGCGTCGCCGGCCAGCTGCCAGGGCCCCTTGGCGGCCTTGGGGTTGATCAGGGTGCCGGCGGCCTTCATGTGCGGGTCGAGGGCCTCGCGGGCGATGAACAGGCGCATGATCTCGCTGGCGCCCTCGATGATGGTGTTGATGCGGTTGTCGCGCATCATGCGCTCCAGGGGGTAGCCCACCTCCCCGCGGGCCCGCAGCGAGGGGGCCGTCTCGTAGCCCCGGCCGCCCCGTATCTGCACCGCCTCGTCGACGATCTTCCAGGCGTTCTCGCTGCAGAACAGCTTGGCCATGGCTGCCTCAAGCCGGATGTCGGCGCCCTTGCGGTCGGCCAGGCCGCTGGCGTACCACACCACCGCCTCCATGGCGAAGGTGGTGGCCGCCATCACGGCCAGCTTCTGGGCCACCGCGTCGTGGCGCCCGATGGGCTCGCCCCACTGCACGCGGTGGGCCGCCCAGCGGCGCGACATGCCCAGGGCCATCTTGGCGGACCCCGCGCTGGCGGCCGGCAGGGTGAGGCGCCCGGTGTTGAGGGTCACCAGGGCCAGCTTCAGCCCCTGGCCCTCGCCCCACAGCAGGTTTTCCCGGGGCACCTTGACGTCCTTGAAGGTCAGCAGGCCGTTCTGGATGGCGCGGATGCCCATGAAGCGGCAGCGGTGGGCCACCTCGAAGCCGGGGGTCTTGGTGTCCACGATGAAGGCGCTGATCTGCTTGCGCTTCCTGCCGCGGACCTCCTTGTCGGGCGTGCGGGCCATCACCACCAGCACGTCGGCCACCGTGCCGTTGGTGCACCAGAGCTTCTGGCCGTTGATCAGGTAGTACTTTCCGTCCTCGACGGGCGTGGCCGTGGTGTTCATCTTGGCCGGGTCCGACCCCACGTCCGGCTCGGTCAGGGCGAAGGCCGAGACGGCCCCCTTGGAAAAAGCCGGCAGCCATTTGGCCTTCTGCTCCTCGGTGCCGAAAAGCTTCAGGGGCTGGGGCACGCCGATGGACTGGTGGGCCGACAGCCACACCGCCGTGGACCCGCAATGGCTGGCGACCAGGGCGATGGCCCGGTTGTAGTTCACCTGGGAAAGCCCCAGGCCCCCGTACTGCTTGGGGATCTTCATGGCGAAGAGGCCCAGGTCGGCCAGGCCCTTGACCACCTCGGCGGGGACCTCCTGGTCCCGGTCGATGGCGTCCGCGTCCACGTGCTTCTTCAGGAAGTCCTCGATCTTCGCCAGCAGTTCGTCGCCCTGGCGGCGGTCCTCCTCGGCCTGCCTGGGAAAGGGCCAGACCAGGTGGTCGCGGTAGCGGCCCATGAACAATTCCAGGCCGAAACTGGGATTGTCCCAGGTCTCCTGGCGGGCCGCCTCGGTCACTTCCATGGCCTCGGCCTTCCCCTGGCTCATCTTGCTGGTATCCATCGGACTCATGCGCGCTCACCTCGATCGATGGGTGTGGAGGCCGCCTTGGCGGGCCTCCGTGTTGAAAAACTCAGACTCCCAGCTCGGTTTCCCATCTCTCCAGGACGGGTTCGGACTGAAGGGCGCCCCCCAGCGGCCCCTCCTTTTCCATCACGGCGACGAACCTCTCCACCAGGGCCGCGTCCCACTGCAGGCCGGCGTATTCACGCAGGCGCGCGAAGGCCGACTCCGCCGGCATGGCCTCACGGTAGGGCCGGTTGGTGGTCATGGCGTCGAAGGCGTCGGCGATGGCCACGATCCTGGCCTGCAGCGAGATCTGCTCGCCCTTCAGGCCGTCGGGATAGCCCTTGCCGTCGATGCGCTCGTGGTGGTGCCGGATGATGTCGAGGTAGGGACGGGCGAAATGCAGGGGCCGGCAGATGCGCTCGCCCGTCACGGGGTGCGACTTCATCACGTCGTATTCCTGCTCGCTCAGCGGCCCCGCCTTGCGCAGCACCAGATCCGAGATGTTGATCTTCCCAAGGTCGTGCAGGATGCTGCCGTTCCGTATCTGTTCCTGGTCCTCCCTGGAAAGCCCCAGGGCCTTGGCAAGCTTCAGCGCGTAGGAGGCCACCCGCAGGGAATGCCCGGCCGTGTAGTTGTCCTTGCTCTCCACGGCCGTGGCCAGGCTCAGGATCACGTGCTGGCTCTTGGAAAGGTCGTCGTTCTGCTGCTTGAGCCGCTCGTTTGTCAGCAGCAGCTCGCGCCGGCTGAGGGTCAGCGACTCGTTCTTCTCCAGGACCTCCTCGGTGAGCGCCTTCAGCCTGGCGTTCATGCCGCGCAGTTCGGCGTCGCGCTTGCGCAGCAGCTCGGCGAAGCGGAAGACGGCCAGCCCCACCAGGAAAAGCGCGGCGGCCACGCCGGCCGCGGTGGGGGCCAGGTAGGCCAGGTCCCGCCGGGTGGTGCTCGGGGAGAACACCGCCTGGAAGGGCAGCAGTCCCGCCGCCTCCATCGCCACCATGGCGGCGAAGGAAAGCGCGGCGAAAAGGGTGGCCCAGAAGTTGGCCGGCGGTTTCAGCAGCAGGTTGGCGTAGGCCACCACGAACAGGAAGGCCGCGAAGCCGATCCACGAGGCGCCGCCCATGTAGTAGCACACCGCGCCCATGCCCAGGGCTTCCACCAGGTAGAAGGCGAAGTGGGCCGCGTCGAAGCGCCGCTTGCCCTTCAGGCCCGGGAGCCAGGCGCGGGCCCCCGCCAGGACCGCCGCCCACAGGCCCAGCGAGACGTAGAGGCCGCGCGAAAAGGCCATGCCAAAGGCGGCCTGCAGCACCCCGGCCAGGACCGCGGCCAGCGCCGTGATCCACAGCCGCAGGCCCAGGGACTGGGAGACCTCGGCCCGGTAGCTCTGTTGTTTGCCGCGCTCGTAGATCATGGCCTGGCCTTTTTCGCCTCCTCTTCCCGCAGCACGCGCCTGAGGGTCTTGCCGATCATGTTCTTGGGCAGGGACTTGCGGAACTCGATTTCCCCGGGGATCTCGAACCTGGAGAGGCGCTGGCGGCAGAAGGCCATCAATTAGTCCCGGCCGGGGGCCGGATTGCGGGCCACCACGTAGACCTTGATGCTCTCCCCGATCACCTTGTCCGGAAGTCCCACCACCACCACGTCGGCCACCCCGGGATGCTTCATCAGGATTTCCTCGATCCGGCGGGGATAAACGTTCTCCCCCCGGGTCTTGATCATGTCCTTCTTCCGCTCGGCGATGCGGAAATAGCCCTCCTTGTCCATCACCGCCAGGTCGCCGGTGTAGAGCCAGCCGCCCCGCAGGGCCCGGCGGGTCTCGGCCCGCTTGCGCCAGTATCCCAGCATCACCTGGGGCCCCTTCACCGCCAGCTCGCCCACCCGGCCGGCCGGAAGCGCCCGGCGGCCGGTCGCCTCGTCCACGACCTTGGCCAGGGTGTCGGGCAGGGGGATCCCGATGGTGCCGGGTTTGCGCCGGCCGAAGACGGGATTGCAGTGCGTCACCGGCGAAGCCTCCGTCAGGCCGTAGCCCTCCACCACGCGGCCGCCCGTGAGGGACTCGAAGCGCTCCTGGACCTCCTTGAACAGCGGTCCGGCTCCGCTGATGCAGGCCCGCACCGTGGCCAGGTCCCCCCGGCGGGCGCCGCGCGTCTGGTTCAACGCGTGGTACATGGCGGAAACGCCGGGAAAGATGGTGCACCCCTGCGCGCGTACGTTCTTCAGGACCCTCGCGCTCTCGAACCGCGGCAGCAGCACCTGGGTGCATCCCCCGTACACGGCAAGGTTCATGCACACGGTCATGCCGTAGACGTGAAAATAGGGGATGGCCCCCAGGAAGACGTCCCCGCCCGGGCCCTCCTTCAGGTCGTGCATCACGGCCCTGCATTGCAGGGTGTTGGCGACCAGGTTGGCGTGGGACAACATGGCGCCCTTGGAGACGCCGGTCGTGCCCCCGGTGTACTGGATCAGGGCCAGGTCCCGCGGCTTCGCCTCGGCGGCCGGGGCCGCTTCGGAGCGGCCCGCCACCAGGGCCTTCCAGGCCACCCTTCCGGGACCGCCGCGGTCCCCGCGGGCCTCTCCCTTGAGCCGCGCGGAAAGCGGAATGAGCAGCCGGTAGAGGGGCGAGGCGCCGTCCTCCACCTCGGTCAGGACCAGGTGGCCGAGCGCCCCGTCGTGGAGCAGGGGCACGGTGATGGGATCGAATCGGGGCAGGGTCACCAGGATGCGGGCCCCGGAATCCTTGATCTGGTGGGCGACTTCCGCGGCGGCCAGGAGCGGGTTGACCTGCACCACCGTCCCCCGGGCGCGCAGGATCCCGAAGTACGCCGCCACCAGGGCCGGGGTGTTCGGCAGCATCAGGGCCACCCGGTCGCCCGGGGAAAAGCCGAGGCTGGGAAGCGCGTGGCAGAACCGGTTGGCGAGGCCGTCCAGCTGACGGAAGCTGAGGCGTCCGCCGAAATAGACCGTGGCCGTGTGGTCCGGATAACGGCGGGCCGCGTCCGCCAGGAACCGGTCGAGCGGGACGGCCGGATAGCTCAGTTTCCTTGGAACCCGCGGCTCGTAATGTTCATACCAAGGCGCCCGCATCCCTATGCCACCAGGGAAGCCGGGACATCGGCGTACCGGAATCTCTGCATGCTCGCGCGTCCACGGATACGGAATGGGAAAAATGCCGGCGCAAGCCCCCGGCAGGCCCTATTGGGAGACCGCCACCAGTTTCCCGGACTGGTCGAAAAGGAAATCGCAGCGGTTGCCCCCGACGCGCAGGACGTTGTACTCGATCGCGCCCTTCTTGTAGTTCGAGCCCCACTTCTGCTTGGGACGCTCCTCCACGGCGACCTTGGCCTCCTGGCAGATCTTTTTCATGGTTTCATAGTGGCTGTTGGCGTCCATCCGTCCTCCCTTCGCGCGTGAAGATCCATCATACGGCATCCCAAAAATTTTACCTTCGCCCCCTTGGCCCGGCAATCGAAATCAATGCGGTTCGGGCAGGGGAACCGCCCATTCCGCCCTTCCCTGCCCCTTCCATCCCGTCACCTCGAAGACCTCGATGGGCTTCTCCTTGCCCTTCACCTCGTCGGAAAGGGTGCGCGCCTCGGCCCGGGCCGCCTCGCCGGCCGCCTTGTCGGTGCGCATGAGCTGGCCGACCCGGGCGTTGGCCTCGCCGGCCCGCTTCTTCATGCCCTCGAGGGCGACGTTCAGCTCCCGCCGCTCC
>JAJYGY010000173.1:0-2356 GCA_021790555.1 bacterium | reverse complement strand
CCCCTTCCATCCCGTCCCCTCGGAGACCTCGATGGGCTTCTCCTTGCCCTTCACCGTGATGGGCGGATGGGGGATGACGTCGACCAGGTCGCGGCAGCCCTCGTAGGTGGAACCGGAAACAAGGATGTGGCTGCGCACCTCCTTGTTGGCGCTCTCCAGCCTGGCCGCCAGGTTGACCTCGTCCCCGATCACGGTGTAATCCATCTTGTAGTGGAGGTGCCCCATGTTGCCGGCCACCACCGAGCCGGAGTTCAGGCCGATGCCGATGTCGATGGGCGGCTTGCCTTCCTCCCTCCATTTCCTCCTCAACTGCTGCAGCTTCTCCATCATCCGCACGGCCGTGGTCATGGCCTTTGTCCGGTGGGCCGGGTCCGGCAGCGGTGAACCCCACACCGCCATGACCGCGTCGCCCACGTACTTGTCCAGGGTCCCCCCGTTGTCGATGACGATGTCGACCATGGCCGTCAGGTATTCGTTGAGGATCTCCACGACCTCCTCGGCCGAGAGCTTTTCCGACATGGCCGTGAATCCGCGCACGTCCGAAAAGAGGATGGTGACCTCCTTCAGCTGCCCGCCCAGGGAGATCTTTCCGGGGTCCTTGAGGATCTCGTCGACGATGGATTTGGATACGTAGCGCGAAAACTGGTTTCGGATCTCCCGGGCGTGCTTCTCCTCCACCACCACGCGGTAGGCCGTGATTCCGGCGAAGCTGACGAAGATGGTGACGACCGGCGCCACCATCGGCAGGATCAGGCGGTCCTGCATGAAAAGGAGCACCGCCGCCGTCACGTAGAGCCCCACCTCCAGGGCCATCACCAGCATGCCCTGCCAGGCCCGCACCCGGAAGACGAGCAGGCAGGTCAGCAGGCCCAGCCCCAGGATGGCGGCCAGGTCCGTCCCGAAGGAAGTGTGGCGCATCGTCCGTCCGGAAAGGATGGTATCGAGCGCGTTGGCGTGGATCTCCACGCCCGGCATGGTGCCGAAGGGGGTCGGCCAGTTGTCGTGCAGGATGGTCGAGCTGGCCCCCACGTAGACGATCTTGCCCTTGAAGGCCGACATGTCCATCGTCTTGTAGTAGGCGTCGTGGAAGGGATAGGTGGGGAAGGTCCTCTTGGGCCCGCAGAAGTCGATGGGAAGGAAGATCCCGTATTCCACGGGGATGTCCATGCTGCCCACCTTCAAGACCCTGTCCTTTTCGTCCACCTTCACGGGCAGGGGCTTGTGCCACAGGTATTCCCGCAGCACGGCGATGTCCAGGTTGGGCATGTCACGGTACAGGTAGTCGGTGAGCGGCCAGGTGCGGACGGTGTTGTCGCTGTCCACGTCGTTGGTCACCAGGCCGACGTCGGCCACGGAATCCCGCAGCAGTCGGATGGGGGTCTCCAGCTTGCGCGCCGTGCCCACGCTCGTCTGGGTCTGCCCGAAACGCTCCGAGACGATCACGTTTCCGGCCCTCTTGCAGGCGTCGGCGAAGGCCTGGTCCTGCGAGGGGTCCATCCGGCTGCTCTCGGAAAACACCTCGTCGAAGGCGATGATGCTTGCCCCGGCCGCCTTCAGGTTGTCCACCAGGGTGGCGTACACCGTGCGGGGCCAGGTCCAGCGGTCCGGCATCATCCGCAGCCGTCCGTTCTCCCCCATCCAGCCGTTCATGGATTCGTCGTCGATGTCCACGATGGCCACGGGAGCCGAGGTGGCGACGGGCCCCCTCAACTGGAAGCGCCAGTCCACCGTGGCCAGCTCCGAATTGTGGAACACGTTCAGCAGCCAGGCCAGGGCGACCAGCAGGGTCAGCCCGAAGCCGATGGTGAGGACCGTGCGGTTGGTTCCCCTGGCGTTCCCGGAGGCGCCCATGGTCAGCCTTTCAGCGGGATCCGGACCCCGTCCCTGCGGGTCAGTTCCCTGAACTTGGCAAGCAGCCTCGCGGTCACCGGGCCGGGCCTGCCGCCCCCGATGGGCCGCTTGTCCACCTCCACCACCGGAACCAGCTCGGCCGCCGTTCCGGTGAGGAAGATCTCGTCGCTGGTGTAGAGGTCGTAGCGGGTGAAGGGCTCCTCGAAGGTCGGGATCCGCAGCTTGCCGGCGATCTCCATCACCGCCTGGCGGGTGATTCCCTCCAGGGCTCCCAGGTAGCAGGGAGGGGTGAGGAGCCTGCCCTGCCGCAGGATGAAGATGTTGTCCCCGGTGCACTCGGCCACGTAGCCTTCCGAGGTCATCAGGATGGCCTCCGGGGCGCCCCGCTGCCCGGCCTCGATCTTGGCCATGATGTTGTTGAGGTAGTTGAGCGACTTGATCTTGGGGGAAAGCGCCTCCACCGCGTTGCGGCGGGTGGGCACCGTCACCAGCGAGAGGCCCTGGC
>JAJYGY010000381.1:3573-11956 GCA_021790555.1 bacterium | reverse complement strand
GTTGTCATTGCATCAAGTTTTGCATCAAAGCCTCCAACCCGGTCCGGACCTGGGCGTGGGGTTGGAGGCTCCTCCACCGGACCCTGGCAGCCGTCCGATCCTGCAATTTCCGGCCTGCCCCATTCGGTCCTGTTCTTCCCGGCATTTTGCTTATATAATAATGGAAATTGGGCGGGTATCTCCGCCTTCTTTTACGGCGCGCGCCGTAAAAGACCCGGAAAACCACGCTTTTCAGGTGCCCCTTGGCCTCAAAACGCCTTCCAACGCGCCGCCAGGCGGCTGCTTCGGTTCCTTCCCGCATTTTGGATGGAATCTCCCCCACCGTGTTCTGGCTTGGGGTGGTCAGCTTCCTCACCGACTTTTCCGCGGAGATGATCTACTTCCTCATCCCCGCCTTCCTCGAAACCCTGGGGGCCGGGGCCCTGGCCCTGGCAGCCGTGGAAGGCGTGGCCGAATCCACGGCCGCGGCCCTGAAGCTCGTCTCCGGACTCTGGACGGACCGGGTGCGGCGGCGCAAGCCCCTGGTGGCCTGGGGCTACGGGCTTTCCAGTTTCGCCAGGCCTTTGATCGGGCTGGTGGGATCGTGGTGGGGCGTGCTGGCCGTGCGCTTCACCGACCGGGTCGGCAAGGGGTTGCGCACCTCGGCGCGCGACGCCCTGATCACCGACACCACGCCCGAGGGCAGGCGGGGCACGGCCTTCGGCTTCCACCGGGCCATGGACCACGCCGGCAACGTGGTGGGGCCCCTGCTCGCCGCGGGCCTGCTGGCCTGGTGGCATTTCCACCTGCGTTCCATCTTCCTGCTGGCGGCCGTGCCGGCGGCCCTGGTGATGGCGGCGCTGCTGCTGGGGGTGCGTGAAAAGGCCCCGGTCCGGCGGCCCAGGGTCCGCCGGGAAGGCGCCTGGAAATCCCTGAAGGCCTCCTGGAAGGGGATGGATTCGAACTTCCGCCGGCTGCTGGGCGCGCTGTTCCTCTTCACCCTGGGGAATTCCACGGACCTTTTCCTGCTCAAGAGGCTGGGGGACGCGGGCCTGGGCCTGGCCCTGGTGGGGCTGGGATGGTCGGCCCTGCACGTGGTCAAGATGGGCGCGGCCTACTACTTCGGCAGGCTTTCGGACAGGGTTTCCAAAAAGGCGCTGGTCCTGGCCGGCTGGGTGGTGTACGCCCTGGTCTACCTGGGCTTCGGCCTGGCCTCCTCGCCGGCCGCCCTGACGGCGATCTTCCTGGCCTACGGCGTGTACTACGGCCTGACCGAGGCGGTGCAGAGCGCCTGGGTGGCCGACCTGGCGCCCGCGGGCCTGCGCGGGTCGGCCTTCGGTTACTTCAACGGCGTGATCGGCCTGGCCGGGCTGCCGGCCAGCCTGATTTTCGGCGCCCTGTGGGAGCGCTTCGGCATGTCCACGGCCTTCTTCACCGGGGCGGCGCTGGCCGGCCTGGCCTGCCTGGTGCTGGCGCGGGTGAGGGAGGCCTGAGGCGGGGCTCAGGATTCGGGGAAATCCTGGAGCCTGACCGGCAGCCTGCGGGAGCCCCAGGTGCCCGCGGGCCCCTCGAAGACCCCCGGGCAGGCGGTTTGGCAGGAGAGGCAGCGCCCTTTTTCGTCCAGTCGGAAATCCAGGATGGTGAACCCGTCGCGGCGGATCAGGGCCGCGCCGCAGGAGGGGCAGAAGGTGGTGCCGCCCTCCGGGTCGCGCACGTTGCCGCAGTAGACGAAGCGCAGTCCGGCCCGCAGGGCGAGCCCCCGGGCCCGGGCCAGGGTGGCGGCCGGGGTGGCGCCGCGGTCCGTCATCTTGTAGTCCGGATGGAAGGCCGTGAAGTGCAGGGGAGTGTCCGGCCCCAGTTTCCTGAGGATCCAGTCCACCATCCCGCCGGTCTCCTTGCCGGAATCGTTCAGGCCCGGAATCACCAGGTTGGTCAGTTCGAGCCAGACCCGGGTCCCGTGCTTCAGGTACTGGAGGGTTTCCAGCACGGGTTCCAGCTCCCCCGCGCAGGTCCGGAAATAGAAATCCCGCGTGAAGCCCTTCAGGTCCACGTTGGCCGCGTCCATGTGGGAATAGAACTCCCGCCGGGCCTTGTCCCGCATGTAGCCCGCGGTGACCGCCACGGCCCGCAGTCCCAGCTCGTGGCAGGCGTCGGCCACGTCCATGGCGTATTCCATGAACACCACCGGGTCGTTGTAGGTGAAGGCCACGCTGGAACATCCCAGGCGCCTGGCCGCCAGGGCGACGGCGCGGGGCGGGGCCGAGTCGGCCAGGGTGTCCATGCGGCGCGACTTGCTGATGTCCCAGTTCTGGCAGAAGCGGCAGGAAAGGTTGCAGCCCGCCGTGCCGAAGGAGAGAATGGGGCTGCCGGGCAGGAAGTGGTTCAGGGGCTTCTTCTCCACCGGGTCGACGCAGAAGCCGCTGGAACGGCCCCAGGTGGTCAGCACCACCCGGCCCCCCTGGTTGGCGCGCACGAAGCACAGGCCGCGCTGGCCCTCCCCCAGGCGGCAGGCGCGCGGGCAGACGTCGCACTGGATTTTGCCGCCCCCCACCGGGTGCCAGTGGCGGGTGGGTACGACGGAAGGGTCGGTGGAGGACACGGCGTTGGCTCCTGGGTTGGCGGGCCCGGATCCGGGCCTGTTCCAGGATAGCGCGGTCCGGGGCGGGCCGCAAGTTCAGGAGGCGGGCATGCGGGCGGAGCGGCCCCCGGCCGTGGCCGGGCTGTTTTATCCGGAAGACCCCGGGGAACTGGCGGCCCAGGTGGACGGACTGCTGGACCGGGCCGGCGCCGGGCCCGCGCCCAAGGCCCTGGTGGCTCCCCACGCCGGGTATCCCTATTCCGGCCCGGTGGCCGCCAGCGCCTTCGCCCGCGCGCGGCCCTGCCCGTGGATCCGGCGGGTGCTGCTGCTGGGGCCCTCGCACCGCACGCGCCTGGAAGGCCTGGCCCTGCCGGCCTGCCGCGCCTTCGCCACGCCCCTGGGCCGGGTGGACCTGGACCCGGGCGCCCCCGCCGCCCTGGCCGGCCTGCCGGGCCTGGTGGTTTCCGATTCCCCCCACGCCCGGGAGCACAGCCTGGAGGTCCAGCTTCCCTTTTTGCAGCGGGCCCTGGGGCCCTTCCTGCTGGTGCCCCTGCTGGTGGGCCGCTGCCCTCCCCAGGACCTGGCCCGGGTCCTGGAGGCGCTGTGGGGCGGGGAGGAGACCCTGGTGGTGGTCAGCACGGACCTGAGCCACTACCTCCCCTACCAGGCCGCCACGGCCGTGGACGAAGGCACCTGCCGGGCCGTGGAGGGCCTGCGCCCCGGCGACATCGGCGACGAGGCCGCCTGCGGCGCCCACCCCCTGCGCGGCTTCCTGCGCCTCGCCGCCGGCCGCCGCATGAAGGTCAGCACCCTGGACTTGCGCAATTCCGGGGACACGGCCGGGCCCAGGGACCGGGTGGTGGGCTACGGGGCCTGGGCCTTTCACGAACGCGAAGGGGGCGCCCATGGACGGCCTTGACGCCTACAGCCCGGAGGAAAAGAGGGAACTTCTGGACCTGGCCGACCGCTCCATCCGGCACGGGCTGGAACACGGCCGGCCCGCGCCGGTGGACCCGGCCGCCTTTCCGCCGAGACTGGGCGAGCCCCGGGCCCTTTTCGTCACGCTCAACCGCCTGGGCGAACTGAGGGGCTGCATCGGCACCCTGGAGGCGGGCCTGCCCCTGGCGGCGGCCTGCGCGCGGTACGCCTTCGCCGCCGCCTTCCAGGACCCGCGCTTTCCGCCCCTCCAGGCCTTTGAGTTGGACGGTCTTCAGGCGCACCTTTCCGTTCTGACGCCCAGGATCCCCTTGTCTTTCAGCTCGGAAGGCGATTTAATCTCCCAGTTGCGGCCCGGAAAGGACGGCCTGGTCCTGGAGGAGGGCCGCCACCAGGCCACCTTCCTGCCCTCGGTGTGGGAGACCCTGCCCGACGCGTCGGAATTCGTGAGGCACCTGAAGCGCAAGGCGGGCCTGCCCGACACCCACTGGTCGCCCGCCCTGCGCGCCTTCCGCTACGAGGCCGTTTCGATTCCATGAAGACCTTCCGCGTCCTCGCCCTGCTCTGCCTGGCTTCCGGCCTGCGGGCCGCCCCCTCCCTGATGGTCCCGGACATCACCTTTCCGGGCCTGTACCAGGGTTCCAACAGCCTGTACAGCCAGGTCTACCCCCAGGGAAGCGGGCAGCCCTTCGCCACGACGGTGCTGGGCCTGACCTACCAGACCCTGTTCCCCTCGCAATCCACCTGGCTGCTTCCGGCGCCCGGCGGCGGCACCACGGCGGTGTCCAGCCAGCGCCTGCAGCAGGCGACCCTGCGGGTCGGGGGCCTGCACTTTTTCGGGCACGCCCTCATCGACATGCAGTTCCCGCTGGACAGCCCCTCCGTCAACCTGGGCCGGGAGTTTTCGGCCTCGTATTTCATGGAGACGGGCGTGCAGTGGTTCCCCTGGGCCCTGGGCGCCAACAGCCTCCGGCCCTTCGTCTCCACCGGGCTGCTCCGGCGCACCCTCACCCTTTCGGACAGCCAGGACCCGGGGGCCAATCCCGGGACGGTGAGCCAGACCGTCTTCCCCCTGGGGCTGGGCTTCGCCTTCCTTTCCAGCGGCGGGGGACTGCTCGATTTCGAGGTGCAGAGGAGCTTCAACGACAGCCCCTCGCTGCCCCTGGGGGTGGCGGCCCAGGACCTGGCGCGGCCCAGCCCCGCGTATGCCACCAGCCTTCTGGACCTTTCCGGGTACCGGGTCTCGGTGGGCCTGGAGGCCAGCTGGTCCATGCAGGCCCTGCTGGGCCAGGCCGGCCAGACCCAGCAACTGCTGAAGCTGGCCAGCCTGGAGCAGCAGGGCAGGCTTTCCGGCCCCACCCTGGAGGCCGGGCTTTCCATGCGCCTGTACCACAACGATTCGGACTACTTCGACGTCCGGCGGCCCTACCTTTCGCAGGCCTACCAGGAGCCCTTCTTCTTCCACGGCGGCGTGGGCTATTACTTCTTCTCCTGGGACGCCGAACTGCGCCTGGCCAGCCGTGCCATCGCCGGATCGGCCCGGGCCTATGGGGCCGACCTGAAGGCCTCGCAGCAGGGCCTTTTCGCCGAGGCCCTGAAGTTCTTCGACCCGCACTTCTACGGCTTCGTGCCCTTCGTGGGCGCCGGCGCCGGCCACGAGGACCTGGACCTGAGCGACAGCGGGGGCGGGGCCTCCTACCACCTGACGAAGTCGGTGTGGGTCCCGGACCTGGTTTTCGGCTGGGAACTGAGGACCGACCCCAGCCAGAGCTGGCTGATCCGCACCAACTTCCGCTGGATCCCCAAGGAGCAGGTCTCCATCCTGCCGGGGGTGAACTACGATTTCGGCGGGCTGGAGTACGACCTCTTCCAGCTGGTCGTTTTCCCGGCAAGGCTGCTGGGGAACTGAGGTCCGGGCATCATCCATGGGGGAGGGGGCATGAGGCGTGTGGGGAAATTCCTGGTTCTGGCGGCCTGCCTGGGCATGAGCCTGCCCTGCCTTGCCGCGCGCCGCAAGATCCTGCTGGGCTTCTCCGCCACCTGGTTCGACGGCGGCACCCCGCCCCAGGCCTACCCCTACGGGGACCTGGACTACATCGCCCGCGCCTTCCTCACGCCCAAGGCCGACGGGGAGATCGCCGTGCCCGGAGGCTACTTCGACCCCACCCTGGCGGCCCTGGCGCGCCGGCACGGGGTGAAGCTGCTGATGTCCGTGGGCGGCGAGGCGCCCAACGCCGACAACTGGCTGGGCATGGCCCGCGACCCCGGGGCCGAGGCCCGGTTCTTCGACAACCTGGAGAAGCTGAAGGACCGCAACGGCTACGCCGGCGTGGACATCGACTGGGAGCCCGGGGCCCTGACCGACGCGGACCAGGCCACCTACGCCGCCTTCCTTTCCGCCCTGCGGGCGCGCTTTCCCGGCTGGGTCATCAGCGCGGACCTGGGGGGAGGGGACTACTGGGCCCGGCACGTCTCCTGGACGGCCGTGGCGCGCGCCGTGGACTTCATCAACCTGATGTCCTACGACTACTGCGGCGCCTGGAGCGGGCATTCCGGCCACGCCGCCAACCTGTACCCGCCCTCCCGGCCGGCCGCCGACACCGGGCTTTCGGTCGACCAGCAGGTGCGCCTGCTGGAGGGGACCTACGGCGTACCCGCCGGCAAGCTGGTGCTGGGTTTGACCTTTTTCGGGGAGGTCTTCCACACCGCCCGCCTGGGCGACCCTTTTCCGGCCGGACAGGCGGACGAGGGAACCGAGATCCCCTACAGCCAGGTGCTGCCCCTGGTCCGCGACCCCGGATACCGGGCGCTGTGGGACAAGGGGGCCCAGGCTCCCTACCTGGAGGCCAGGTCCGGGGACGCCACCATCCCCTACGACGACCCCCGCTCCGTGGCCCTGAAGTGCCGCTATGCCCTGCGAAAGGGCCTGGCCGGGGCCATGGTGTGGAACCTGGGAGCCGACGCGGTGGACGGGGGCACGCCCCTCATGGCGGCGGTGGCCCGCGCCTTCCACCGGCCCAGGCCGGAGGTTCCCGAGGCGGCCCTGCGCCTGCAGCTGGCCAACCTGCGGGCCACCGAAGCCGCCTCACGGCGGGACCTGGAGGGCATGATCTCGCAGCTGGAGGACGCGGGCAAATCCGGCAAGGTGGCGGCCCTGATGCCCGGGCCCGAACCGGCTTCCCCGGACGTGGCCAGGCTTTCCCCGGCGAAGCTGCGGGTCCAGCTGCGCGTCTGGCAGGACGCCCTGGCGGGGCTGGACGTCAAGGCCCAGGCCGCCCGCGCCCTGGTGGCCCGGTTGCCGGTGGTGGTGATCCGGGGCCAGGCGCTCAAACCCAGGGACGGAGCGCTGCCGGTGGACGGGTTTGAGGACGGCGCGCTTCAGGACGCCCTGGGCGGGTCCTGGAGCGTTTCCCAGGACCACAACGGCCTGGGGACCACGCTGCTGCCCCAGCCTTTCGTCCCGACCCCGGGGGGCTGCCCGGGCTCGCCGAAATACTG
The DNA here is from genome assembly GCA_021790555.1 of bacterium. GTDB lineage: Bacteria > Oederibacteriota > JAJYGY01 > JAJYGY01 > JAJYGY01 > JAJYGY01. The sequence continues at coordinate 4,965 of JAJYGY010000381.1, read as the reverse complement.
CGCCCGCATCCACGGCCACTACGGCCGAAGCGTGGCCCCCTGGCCCTACGCCCAGCTTTCCGCCGGCCTGGCCCCGGGCGGCGGGGCCGTGGACCTGAGCGCCTTCTCGGCCGTGCGCTTCTGGGCCAGGGGGGACGGCAAGACCTACGACGTGCTTCTGGAGCGCCTGGCGGTGAAGGACTACGACAACTACCGGTCCGCCTTCACGGCCCCCGTGGAGTGGACCCAAATCACCCTGCCCCTGAGCGGCTTCAAGCAGAACGCCTGGGGCCGCCAGATCCCCATGGCCTGGACCGACGTCAGCTCCCTGGTCTTTTCGCCGGACGGCGGCTTCAGCGACGAGGACTACGATCTCAGCGTGGACCGGGTGGAGTTCCTGGCGAAATAGCGGGCGCCTTTCCCCACGCGCCTTTGGGCTTTCCAAGCCCGGCCAAATCTGGGAGAATCCCCGCTGTTTGGCCGGGAGTCGGGGCGTAGCGCAGGGGTAGCGCACCTGCCTTGGGCGCAGGGGGTCGTGGGTTCGAATCCCGCCGCCCCGACCAATCCATTTAGTCCCGGCTGGACCGCCGGGCTTCGGAGACGCCGGATTCGTGCCAGGGCCCTGAAAGGCGTCAGCTCTAAAAATATTGAAAAGCGGCTTCTTTCGGGTACAATTGAATGGTTGGCCAAAGCAACGCCCAGGCAGGGTCTTTTTGAGGGTTTTCCCATGAGCCCAACAGCAAAGGTCCAGGAGCAGCGCAGGCATCCCCGTTTTTCCGCCCAATACCTCGTCATCCTTTCAGAACACCAGATTCCGGCGGGCGCGGCGAATTCCGGCCTTTCCCGCGCCGACTCCCGGCGATACCGCATCTGTTTTTCAGAGGACATTTCCGAGGGCGGCATCAAGGTCTGGGGCAGCAAGGAATTCGACACCCGTTCCACCCTTCATCTTGAGATCTACTCCCGCCGCCTTCCCGATCCCGTCAAAATGACCGGGGAAGTGGTCCGCTGCCAGGGGGATGGGATCCAGCCCGAATCCTACGCGGCCGGCCTGCGCTTCACGGGCGCCCCCAAGGAAGAAAAAGACCGGCTCCGCGATCTTCTGGCCGCCGTCAACTGATGGACTCAAGAATTGTTTGCATTGCCGAAAAATCCAAATATAATACATCTTGTAAGAACGTTCTCTTTTCACTCTAAAAGCTATTTATCCTTATTTTATCGTGCCTAATATGAGAACGTTCTCGTTTAAAACAAGGACTTTTGTTGCGTCCGTGATTCTTTCCTGCGCGCTCTGCCTGGCCGGGTCCCTGGCCGCCACCCAGATCCAGATTTCAGGCCGGCAGCTGATGGTCAACTGCAAGGCCTTCCTGGTGCGCGGCATGAACTACAGCCCGGTGGCCAACAGCGCCGCCT
>JAJYGY010000381.1:0-3563 GCA_021790555.1 bacterium | reverse complement strand
GAAGCAACATGTACTACGACTGGACCGTCGACCCCAACGTCTGCGACGCCGACTTCGCCAAGATGCAGGCCATGGGGGTCAACACCATCCGCGTGTACGTCAACTACGACGTGCTCTTCAACAACTACGACAACCACGACCCCACCAGCGACATCCCGGTCCCCACCATCCTGACCCGCTACCAGCAGGTGCTCTCCGACGCGGCCTCCAAGGGCATCTGGGTGATCATGGACATGTTCCTGCCGGACAACCAGGACTACACCGCCTCTCCCAACCCCCGCGACTGGCAGCGCATCCGGTTCGAGCACATCATCTCCACCTTCAAGAATTCCGCCACCTACCCCAACATCCTGGCCTGGGCCTTCGGCAACGAGAACAACTTCAGCTGGAACATGTCTCCCATGACCTCCAGCCAGCTCTTCACCTACTACCAGTACGTGATCAACGACGCCAAGACCAACGTGGATTCCAGCCACCCCTACACCGTGGTGCTGGGCAACAACGGCGACCTTTCCAACGCCTCGCTCACCGGCCTGGTGCCGGCGGTGGACTTCTGGTCCCTGAACTTTTACGACTACGCTCCCGGCTACGCCAGCCTGCTTTCGGGCTATTCCAATTCCAAACCCCTGATGTTCTCCGAGATGGGCAACGACGCCTGGGACACCACCAACAACGTGGAGAACGACGCCGTCCAGGCCAGCGTGCTGGCCGACCGGTGGAACACGCGCATGGGCCCCTATTTCAGCGCCCTCAACCCGGCCCAGTTCCTGCTGGGCGGCTGCATCTTCGAATGGAACGACGAATGGTGGAAGGCCGGCGGCCCCACCACCCACGACAACGGCGGGTCGGCCGGCAACTGCGAGCCCGACGGGGTGATCAACGAGGAATGGTTCGGGCTTTCCACCGCCCTGGCCGGCGGCGTGTCCGGACCCCGGACCTACCGCCAGGCCTACACCACCCTCCAGGGCCTGTGGACCAACCCGCCCTACAACATCACCGCCGCGCCCTTCTGCGGCACCGCCACCATCACGCCCACCCCTTCCAGCCCCACGCCGACGCCCACCCCCAACGCCTGCGCGCCCGCCGATTTCGACGACTTCAGCAGCGCCACGCTGGCCGACAACTGGGGCGGCACCTGGGGCTGGGCCCAGGCCTCGGGCAACGCCACCCTGGCCACGACCTCGCTGGGCTATTCGGGCTACGGCCTCAGCTGGGGCTGGGACAGCGGCGGCGGATGGACGGTCATCTACGCGCCCCTGTCCACGAACGCCAATCCCACGGGCAACGGCGGGGCCGGAACCGGCATGGTGGACCTGACGGCCTACACCGGCGTCACCTTCTGGGTGAAGGCCGCCCAGGCCGGCGCCTACTACTTCAAGGTGGCCTCCATCTCCAACTACGGGGGCAGCTCGTCCAATTGGTACCAGGCCACCTTCAACGCCACCACGTCCTGGACCCAGGTGAGCATCCCCTTTTCCGGCCTGGTCAACCCGGGCGGCAACAGCGGCACGCTGGCGCAGAACCTCCAGAACGCCACCCAGTTCGTGCTGCAGCCCCAGGCCTCCGGCACGGGCACCCTGGTGACGGACGAGTACTTCCTCTCCCCGGTGTGCGGCACGCCCACCCCCACGCCCACCATCAGCCCCACGCCCCTGCCCTGCTCTCCCGTGGACCTGGACGACTTCGACAACGGGAGCCTGGTCAACGCCTGGGGCGGCCTGTGGGGCGCCTCGCAGCAGGTGGGCGGTTCCACGCTTGCCAACGTGACGGGCGGCTACGAGGGCGACGGCCTGGGCTGGACCTATTCCACTTCCGGCGGCTATTCGGTGATCTACGCGCCGCTGGGCCCCTCCTCCGACCCGGCCGGGAACGGCGGGGCCGGGGCCGGGGCGGTGGACCTGCGCGGGGAGGCCAAGGTGACCTTCTGGGTGAAGGCTTCTCAGGCGGGAAACTACCTCTTCAAGGTGGCGTCCAACACCAACATGGGTCCGGGATACGTGTGGTACCAGGCGCCCTTCAGCGCGGGCACGGGCTGGACCCAGGTCAGCCTCAACTTCGACGGGGCCACCTTCACCAATCCCGGGGGCAACACCGGAAACCTTTCCCAGAACCTGCAGCAGGCCACCCAGTTCGTGGTCCAGGCCAACGACGTCAGCGTGACTTCCGCCACCCTCAACCTGGACGACCTGACCCTGATCCCCGTCTGCGGAACGCCCACCCCCTCGCCCACGGCCACGGCCACGCCCGGGCCCTGCGACCCCAGGGATTTCGACGATTTCGAGGACGGCAGCCTGGTCAACGCCTGGGACGGCGCCTGGGGCTGGTCGCAGCAGGCCGGCAGCGCGACCCTGGTCAACAGCCCGGGAAGCTACAGCGCCGAGGGCCTGGCCTGGACCTATTCCACGTCGGGCGGTTTCTCGGTCATTTTCAGCCCCCTGGGTCCCACGGCTGACCCGGCCGGCAACAGCGGGGCGGGCCAGGGCGCGGTGGACCTGAGGAGCTACGCGGGCATCACCTTCTGGGCCAAGGCCTCCCAGGCCGGCAACTACGACTTCAAGGTGGCCTCCGACACCAACCTGGGCCCGGGTTACACGTGGTACCAGGCGCCCTTCAGCGCGGGCACGGGCTGGACCCAGGTCAGCCTCAGCTTCAACGGCGCCGCCTTCACCAATCCGGGGGGCAACCTGGGAAGCCTGGCCCAGAACCTCCAGAGGGCCACCCAGTTCGTGGTGCAGGCCGCGGACCTCAGCGTCACCTCCGCCACCCTGGACCTGGACGATTTCACCCTCATCCCGGTTTGCGGCACGCCCACCGCCACGGCCACGCCTTCCCCAAGCGCCAGCCCCACGGCCTCGCCCTCCCCAAGCCCCAGCGGCACGCCCACGCCCTCGGGAAGCCCCACGCCGTCCCCTTCGCCGTCGCCCAGCGCGACCGGCTCCCCCACGGCCTCGCCCAGCCCTTCGGGCACTCCTTCCACCACCGGCACGGGCACGCCTTCGGCCAGCCCGACGGCCAGCCCCTCGCCCAGCCCGGCGGGAAGCCCCACGTCCACTCCCACGGCCTCCCCCAGCCCCACCCTCACCAGCACCGTCAACCCCCTGTGGACCCTCACCGACAGCCCCACGGCCACCCCCACCTGGACGGACAGCGCCACGGCCTCGCCCACGGGCACGCCCACGGCCTCGCCTTCGGCCAGCCCCACGGGCACGGCCAGCGGCACCGCGACGCCAAGTGGCACGCCTTCGGGCACGCCCTCTCCGTCCCCCAGCGCCACGCCCACGCCCTCCGCCACGGCCTCGTTCAGCCCCACGCCCAGCATCAGGGACACCGCGTCGTTCAGCCCCACGCCCGTCCATTCCGCCTCCCCGCCGGGCACCTCCACGCCGACGGACACGCCCACCCCGGCCCCGCCGCCCTCCACGCCGTCGGCCACGTTGACCGCGTCGCCCGGCCCGGCCGCGCCCACCCCCACCCCTTCCGCCGGGCAGGAGTGGATTCCGCCCGACCGCGTGCTTGCCACGCTCCCGGTTCCCGATCCCAATCCCAGGAAGGTCTGGGTCAAG
>JAJYGY010000068.1 GCA_021790555.1 bacterium | reverse complement strand
CCATGAACTGGATCCTGGACCGGGCCGCGGTGCAGGAAATCTGACCGGGCCGCAAACCGCCGGGCCGCGGCTTCCGTAAAATTGTAGAAGATCAAAGGACGATTCCAACCAGCCGCTTTTTTGATTTAAATCAAAATCACAGGGGGTTTTATGGCTTTGGTTCCCATGGTGGTGGAGCAGACCGCGCGCGGCGAGAGGGGCTACGACATCTACTCGCGCCTGCTGAAGGACCGGATCATCTTCCTGGGCACGCCCATCGACGACTACGTGGCCAACCTGGTCATCGCCCAGATGCTTTTTCTGGACAGCGAGGATCCGGAGAAGGACATCAACCTGTACATCAACAGCCCCGGGGGCTCGGTTTCGGCGGGCATGGGCATCTACGACACCATGCAGTACGTCAAGTCGCCGGTGTCGACCATCTGCATCGGCCAGGCCGCCTCGATGGGGGCGGTGCTGCTGGCGGCCGGCAACAAGGGCAAGCGCCGGGCCCTGCCCAACGCCCGGGTGATGATCCACCAGCCCTCCGGCGGGGCCCAGGGCCAGAGCACGGACATCCAGATCCAGGCCAAGGAGATCCTGCGCATCCGCGAGATCCTCAACGGCATCCTGGCCAACCACACCGGGCAGCCCCTCTCCAAGATCAACGACGACACCGAGCGCGACCGCTTCATGAGCGCGCAGGAGGCCAGGGAATACGGACTGGTGGACATGGTGATCACGTCCCACAAGGAACTGGACGAGAAAAAATAGGTGCGCCCATGAAGCTCAAATGCTCGTTCTGCAACAAGGCCCAGGAAGAGGTCCGCAAGCTGGTCATCGGGCCCAACGTCAACATCTGCAACGAATGCATCGTCCTGTGCAACGACATCCTCTCCGAGGACGGCGAGCCGGCCGACAAGAAGCCCCCCCTGAAGGCCAAGGCCCTGCCCAAGCCGCTTGAGATAAAGACCATCCTGGACCAGTACGTCATCGGCCAGGAGAAGGCCAAGCGGGCCCTTTCGGTGGCGGTGTACAACCACTACAAGCGCCTGTCCCAGGGCGCCGCCCCCAAGGGCGAGGTGGAGATCTCCAAGAGCAACATCCTGCTCATCGGCCCCACCGGGGTGGGCAAGACCCTGCTGGCCCAGACCCTGGCGCGCATCCTGCAGGTGCCCTTCGCCATCGTCGACGCCACCACGCTCACCGAGGCCGGCTACGTCGGCGAGGACGTCGAGAACATCATCCTGCGCCTGCTGCAGAACGCAAACTACGAGGTGGAACCCACCGAGCGCGGCATCGTCTACATCGACGAGATCGACAAGATCTCGCGCAAGTCCGAGAACCCCAGCATCACGCGCGACGTCTCGGGCGAGGGCGTGCAGCAGGCCCTGCTGAAGCTGCTGGAGGGAACGGTGGCCAACATCCCGCCCAAGGGCGGCCGCAAGCACCCCCACCAGGAATACATCAAGGTCAACACGGCCAACATCCTGTTCATCTGCGGGGGCGCCTTCGTCGGCCTGGACAAGATCGTGGCCTCGCGCGTGGGCCACAAGACCGTGGGCTTCGGGGCGCAGCGCCTGGGGGTGGGGCGCCACGGCCTGGGCGAGCTGCTTTCGCTGGTGCAGCCCGAGGACCTGCTGCGCTTCGGGCTCATCCCCGAGTTCATCGGCCGCCTGCCCATGGTGGCCAGCCTGCACGAGCTGGACGAAGACATGCTGGTGCGCATCCTCACCGAGCCCAGGAACGCGGTCGCCAAGCAGTACCATTCGCTCTTCGCCATGGACAACGTGCGGCTGGAATTCACCCCCGAGGCCCTCAAGGCCATCGCCGCCGAGGCCGTCAAGCGGGGCACCGGCGCCCGCGGCCTGCGCGCCATCCTTGAGGAGATCATGCTGGACGTGATGTACGAGATCCCCTCCCGCAACGACGTGCGCGAATGCCTGGTCACCGGCGAAGTCGTGCACAAACGCGAAAAGCCCATCCTCGTGCTCGACGAAACAAAGTCAGAAAGTGCCTAATGCCGCCGGCCAAGGCCCACTGGGCCTGGCGGCATTGTCCCGCGCTCTGTGCGGGACCGGCATTCCACGGCCAAGGCCCACTGGGCCTGGCGGCATTGTCCCGCGCTCTGTGCGGGACCGGCATTCCACGGCCAAGGCCCACTGGGCCTGGCAGGGGTGCCCCGGTTCAGCCGGGGCGGGGTCCCCGCCCCGCGCTCTGTGCGGGACCGGCATTCCACGGCCAAGGCCCACTGGGCCTGGCGGCATTGTCCCGCGCTCTGCGCGGGACCGACCTTCCTTCACTGGAATTTCCATGCCCAAGTCGAAAACCCTTTCCGCCCCTAAAAACGCGGTGCCCCTGCTTCCCCTGAGGGACCTGGTGCTCTTCCCCAACATGGTCCTGCCCCTGTTCATCGGCCGGGGCAAGTCCATCCAGGCGCTGGAGGCCGCCATGAGCCAGGGCAAGCGGCTTTGCCTGGTGGCCCAGAAGAAGGCCGTGCAGGAGGACCCCAAGCCCGAGGACCTCTATTCCTTCGGCACCATGGCCGAGGTGCTGCAGATGGTGAAGCTGCCCGACGGGGCCGTGCGCGTGCTGCTGGAGGGGGGCGCCCGCGTGAGGGTGGCCAAGATCGTCCAGACCAGCCCCTTCTTCAAGGCCCGCCTGGAGGAGCAGAAGGAGGCCCTGGTCCCCCGGAGCGCCCAGATGGAGGCGCTGATGCGCAACGCCATCCACCTGTTCGAGGCCTACGTCAAGCTCAACGGCAAGCTGCCGCCCGAGACCATGCTCTCGGTGCTCAACGTGGAGGACCCTGGCCGCCTGGCCGACCTCATCGCGGCCCACCTGCTTCTGAAGGTGGAGGACAAGCAGAAGCTGCTGGCCACCGTGCCGGCCAGGGACCGCCTGGAGGAGCTGTGCCGCCAGCTGGGCGAGGAGAACGAGATCCTGGAGATCGAGCGGCGCATCCAGGGGCGCGTGCGCAAGAACATGGAGAAGGCCCAGAGGGAGTACTACCTGCAGGAACAGCTGAAGGCCATCCAGAAGGAGCTGGGCCAGCGCGACGAGGGCAACGGCGGCGGCGAGATGGGCGAGCTGAAGCGCCGCATCGAGGCCGCCAAGCTTCCCAGGGAGGCCCACGAAAAGGCGGCCAAGGAGCTGGAGCGCCTGGAGAAGATGGCGCCCTTCTCGGCCGAGGCCACCGTGGTGCGCACCTACCTGGACTGGATCCTGGCCCTTCCCTGGAACGCCCGCACCAAGGACACCCTGGACCTGAAGCGCGCCGAGGCCGTGCTGGAGGAGGACCACGACGGCCTGAAGAAGGTCAAGCAGCGCATCCTGGAATACCTCTCCGTGCGCCAGCTGGTGGACAGCCTGCGCGGCCCCATCCTCTGCCTGGTGGGCCCCCCGGGCGTGGGCAAGACCAGCCTGGCCAAGTCGGTGGCCCGCTGCATGGGCCGCAACTTCGTGCGGGTCTCGCTGGGCGGGGTGCGCGACGAGGCCGAGATCCGCGGGCACCGCCGCACCTACATCGGCGCCTTGCCCGGCCGGGTCATCCAGAGCCTGAAGAAGGCCAAGAGCCGCAACCCGGTGTTCCTGCTCGACGAGGTGGACAAGATGAGCACGGACTTCCGCGGCGACCCCTCGGCCGCCCTGCTGGAGGTGCTGGACCCGGAGCAGAACCACGCCTTCACCGACCACTACCTGGACGCCGAATTCGACCTTTCCGAGGTGCTCTTCATCGCCACGGCCAACATGCTGCACGAGATCCCCGCGCCCCTGCGCGACCGCATGGAGGTCATCGAGATCCCCGGCTACACCGAGGAGGAGAAGGCCAGCATCGCCCGGCGCTTCCTCATCCCCCGCCAGCTGAAGCAGCACGGACTCAAGGAGGGCAACCTGCGGGTGGAGGACGAGGCCCTTCTGAAGCTCATCCGCCAGTACACCCGCGAGGCCGGGGTGCGCTCGCTGGAGCGCGAGCTGACGGCCCTGTGCCGCAAGGCCGCCAAGAAGGTGGTGGAGAAGGGCGCCGGCGAGGCCCGCCTGGAGGTGACGGCCTCCAACCTGCACCAGTTCCTGGGCGTGCCCAAGTACCTCAAGGACGAGAGCATCCACGTCAACCAGGTGGGCGTGGCCACCGGCCTGGCCTGGACCGAGGCCGGCGGCGAGGTGCTCTCCATCGAGGTCACCCTGATGAAGGGCAAGGGGGGCCTGGTGCTCACCGGCAAGCTGGGCGAGGTGATGAAGGAATCGGCCCAGGCGGCCCTGTCCTACATCCGTTCACGCGCCCGCCGCTTCGGCCTGGCCGAGGATTTCCACAAGGGCCTGGACATCCACATCCACATCCCCGAGGGAGCCACCCCCAAGGACGGCCCCTCGGCGGGCATCACCATGGCCACGGCCCTGGTTTCGGCCCTGACCGGCCGGGCCGTCAAGGGGCGCCTGGCCATGACCGGCGAGGTGACCCTGCGCGGCCGGGTGCTCCCCATCGGCGGGCTGAAGGAGAAGGCCCTGGCCGCGAACCGGGCCGGGGTTTCCACCCTGCTGGTGCCCCGCCTGAACCAGAAGGACCTCGAGGACATCCCCCCCGAGGTGCGCCGCCGCTTTTCCATCCACCTGGTCTCCTCCATGGACCAGGTCCTGGCCCTGGCCCTGGAAACGGGCAAGGCCAGCCCGAGGCAGAAGCGGCTGGCCGAGCTTTCCGTGCCCAAGGTGGTCCTGTGGAAGGAAGGCGAGCTGAGGCACTGAGATGGCCCGCTTGAAAGCCCGATACCTGAAGGCCGCCGACAGCCTGGCCCAGTGCCCGGCCGACGGCCTGCCCGAGGTCGCCCTGGCCGGCCGCTCCAACGTGGGCAAGTCCTCCTTCTTGAACTCCCTGTGCGGCGAGAAGGACCTGGCGCGGGTCTCCAAGACCCCGGGCCGCACCCAGATGCTGCACTTCTTCGAGGTCCAGGGCGGCTTCCGCCTGGTGGACCTCCCCGGCTATGGTTTCGCCCGGGTGCCGGCGCGCATGCGTCAGCACTGGCGGGACCTGGTGGAAGGCTACCTCACCGGCCGGCCCAACCTGCGCCTGGTGCTGAGCCTGCTGGACTCGCGCCACGCCGCCACCCCCGACGACCTGCAGCTGCATGCCTTCCTGCGCCAGTCCGGCCTGGACTGGGAACCCGTGGCCACCAAGGCCGACAAGCTCTCCGGAAACGAGCGCGCCAAAAGCCTGGAACGCCTGCGCGTCCAGCTGGGCCTCAGCTACAAGCCCCAGGCCTGCTCGGCCGTCAGCGGCTTCGGCCGCGACGAGGTCATCCGCCTCATCCAGTCCCGCCTGAAGGGGCCGGCCCTGCCATGAAGCTTCCCTGGGACCAGGTGCAGCCCGGGGCCCGCCGCGCCCTGTGGTGCCACCTTCTGTGGGGCCTGGGCGTGGCCCTGGCCGACACCTTCGTCAACGTCTACCTCTTCCGCCTCAGCCGGGGCCTGAAGCCCGTCTTCATCTTCCAGATGGCCCGCAACGCGGCCGTGCCGGTGGGCTTCTGGCTGGCCACGGTCCTTGCCAGGCGGCGCTCCAGCGCCTGGGCCTACCGGTCCGGCATCCTGGCCTACGAGGCCTTCTACCTGGTGGTGCTGCTTCTGGGCCGGCACTGCCTGGCCTGGCTGGCCCCCCTGGGCGCCCTGCTGGGCCTGGCCATGGGCGCCTACTGGCTGGGCTGGTGGCTGCTGGTGCTGGACCTGAGCGGCGACCGCGAGCGCGACTCCCTGACGGGCTCGGCCATGCTGGGCATCAGCCTGGCGGGCATCGCCGGGGCCCCCCTGGCCGGCTGGCTGGTTTCGCGCTTCCCCGGGGTGCGGGGCTACTTCTGGCTGTTCCTCCTCGCCAGCCTCATCTTCCTGGCGGGCATCGCGGTCTCCTGGCCCCTGGCCGGCGGTCCCCCCCTGGGGGCCGGGGGCCTGAAGCGCTTCTGGCGCGTGCGCCATTCCCGGGCCTTCAAGCACCTGCTGTGGGCCAACTACCTTTCCGGCATCCGCGACGGGGTGGTCACCTTCCTGGCGGGCCTGCTGGTCTTCGACCTGACGCGCGACGAGGTGAACCTGGGCGCCTACGCGGCCGCCTGCGGGGCGGCCGGCCTGGCCGGGGCCTGGATGGCGGCCCGCGCGGTCCGGCCCTCCAACCGGGTGCCCAGCCTTTTCCTGGGGGCCCTGGGGATAGGCCTGGGCACCTGGGTGCTGGCCCTGCACGTGGGCCTGGGCAACCTGTGGGTCTACGGCCTGGGCGTGGCCCTGCTCACCCCCCTGTTTTCGGTGCCCCTTTCCACGGCCCAGCTGAAGGTCATCTCCGAGTCCCGGCGCCTGATGCGCCGCCGCCCCGACACGCTGACCACGCGCGAGGTCCCGGTGGCCCTGGGGCGCGTCAGCGGCAACCTGCTGCTCTTCCTGTTCGTCGCCACGGCGGCCTCCCCGGCCCTGCGCCTGATCTTCGCCGGGGTGGGGCTGCTCCCGCTGTTCATCGCCCTGCTGATCCGCTCCAGCCTGGCGCGGGAGCCCGGCCGGGGCCCGGCCCGGGCGGCCTGAGCTTTCGCCTGGTGGCCCGGCCGCCGCGCGCTTATAATGGAAGGTGGAATCCATTCAAGGAGGGAATTTTGGCGACAACCCGGCAGAACGCGCTGGCCGCGGCCAAGGCGGCGCACGACAAGAAGGCCCTGGGGGTCATGGCCATCGAAGTGAAGAAGGCCTCGCCCCTGGTGGACTACCTGGTGCTGGCCACGGCCCGCTCCGACATCCACGCCCGCTCGGTGGCCGACGCCGTCATGGAGGCCATGGACGAATCCGGCATCCGGCTGCTGCGCTCCGAGGGCTACCGAGACGGCGAATGGATCCTGCTGGACTACGCCGACTTCTTCGTGCACGTCTTCCAGATGCGCCCCCGCGCCTTCTACGACCTGGAAAAGCTGTGGGACAAGGGCAAGGTGGTGGCCAGGTACGAGGACTGAGGGAGGATTCCCCTTCAGGCCCTGCCCTGGGCGTAATCGCGCAGGAAGGCGGCCAGGGCCTGGCAGCCCTCTTCCGGGAAAGCGTTGTAGATGGAGGCCCGGAACCCTCCCACGCTGCGGTGGCCCTTCAGGCCCACCAGGTTCCTGGCCTCGGCCTTGGCCAGGAACTCCTTGTCCTTTTCCTTGTCGCCGCCCTTCAGGCGGAAGGTGACGTTCATCTTCGAGCGGTCGGCCTTTTCGGTCACGGCCGGGTCGTAGAAGTCCGGGAATTCGTCCAGGGCCTGGTACACCAGGGCCGCCTTGCGCTCGTTGACCTTCCGGATGCCCTCCAGCCCGCCCTGGGCTTCCAGCCACTTAAGCACCAGGTTGAACATGTAGACCGCGAAAACCGGCGGGGTGTTGAAGAGCGAGTCGGCCTTGGCGTGCGCCTTGTACGAAAGGATGGCCGGGATGTCCTCGCGGGCCGTGGCCAGGAAGTCCTTCCTGAGCACGCACACGGTCAGCCCCGCGGGCCCCAGGTTCTTCTGGGCCCCGGCGTAGACGAGCCCCACGCGGCTGAAGTCCACGGGCTTGGAGAGGAATTCCGAGGTGGCGTCCAGCACCAGCGGGGAGCCGGTGTCCGCGGGCAGGGCCTGGAACTGGGTGCCCTCGATGGTGTTGTTGCTGGTGACGTGGGCGTAGGCGGCCTGGGGCGTCCAATGCAATCCCCGGGGCAGGCGCGCGTGCTTGTCGGCCTCGGAACTGGCAGCCACGTTCACCGAGCCCACCTTTTTCGCCTCCGAGGCGGCCTTGGCCCCGAATTCGCCGCCCACGACGTAGTCGGCCGTTTTGCCGGCCGGCAGGAAGTTCATGGGCACCATGGCGAACTGGACGCTGGCCCCGCCGCCCAGGAACAGGACGCTCGCCTCCTCGGCCTTCAGGCCCAGCAGCTTCAACAGCCGGTCCCGGGCCTCGAAATGGATGGCTTCATAGTGGCCGCCCCGGTGGCTGACCTCCAGGATGGACATGCCCGAGCCCCCGATTTCCAAAATGCCCTGGCTGGCCTCCTGAAGGACCGGCAGGGGCAGGATGGCCGGGCCTGGATTGAAATTATAGGCGCGTTTCATATTGGAAAACCTCCAAGCAAGAGATGGGGCCCTGGGGGGCCGGAAACCGGTTCGATTTTTCCTTTATTTTATTGGCTTTTAAGAATTGACTTGACCTTATCACAAGCTAGGTTATAATTCCAGCCATATTTGTGAAATAGTTCACAAAGTCTCCGGACAGGGCCTCCCCGGCCCGCCCCGGCTTAAACTGAGGTTTTTTCATCCCTTTCTTGGAGACCGGCCATGTTCAAGGTACTGGTTTCGGACAAGCTCAGCGACAAGGGCATCGAAGTCTTCAAAAAGGAGCAGGATTTCGAGGTGGATGTCAAGCTGAAGCTGCCTCCCGAGGAGCTGAAGGCGGTCATCGGCGACTACGACGCCCTGGTCATCCGCTCCGACACCCAGGTCACGCCCGAGGTCATCGCCGCGGCCAAGAAGCTGAAGGTCATCGGCCGGGCCGGGGTGGGCATCGACAACGTCAACGTGCCGGCCGCCACCAAGGCCGGCGTCATCGTCATGAACACGCCCGATGGAAACACCATCGCCGCGGCCGAGCACACCATGGCCCTGATGATGGCCCTGGCCCGCAACATCCCCCAGGCCCACATGAGCCTGAAGGAGGGCAAGTGGGAGCGCGGCAAGTTCATGGGCGTGGAAATGCTGGGCAAGACCCTGGGCGTGCTGGGCCTGGGACGCATCGGGGGCGAGGTCACCCGGCGGGCGCAGGCCTTCGGCATGCGCGTGCTGGCCTACGACCCCTTCTGCACGCCCGAACGGGCCCGCCAGATGGGCGTGGAGCTGCTGGACATCCCCTCCATCCTCAGGCAGGCCGACTTCGTCACCGTGCACGTGCCCAAGACCAAGGACACCACCAACCTGATCGGAGAGAAGGAGATCGCCCTGTGCAAAAAGGGCGCGCGCTTCATCAACGTGGCCCGCGGCGGCATCTACGACGAAAAGGCCCTGGCCGAGGGCATCCAGTCCGGCCAGGTGGGCGGCGCGGCCCTGGACGTCTTCGCCGAGGAGCCGCCCTTCGGCAACCCGCTGCTGGGGCTGCCCCAGGTCATCGTCACCCCGCACCTGGGGGCCAGCACCGAGGAGGCCCAGGTCAACGTGGCCGTGGTGGTGGCCGGCCAGATCGTGGAGGCCCTGCGCGGCCGCACCATCCACAACGCCGTCAACATCCCCTCGGTGGACGCCGAGTTGTGGAAACAGCTGAAGCCCTACTACCAGCTGTGCGAAAAGCTGGGCGCCTTCATCAGCCAGCTGGCGCCGGGCAAGCTTTCCAAGGTGCGCGTGTCCTACCGCGGCGAGATCACGGCCCAGAAGACCCAGCCCCTGAGCCTGGTGGTGCTGAAGGGCCTGCTGCAGCCCGCCTTCGGCGATTCGGTCAACCTGGTCAACGCGCCGGTGCTGGCCAAGGAGCGCGGCATCGAGGTGGAGGAGACCAGCAGCGCCGCGACGCCCGACTTCACCAGCCTGATCTCGCTGGAGGTCGAGAGCGAGAAGGGCCGCCATTCGCTGGCCGGCACCGTGGCGGGCCGCACCGACCCCCGCGTCGTCGAGATCGACGGCTACCGGGTCGACATCCAGCCTTCGGGCAACCTCATCCTCTTCTTCAACCGCGACGTGCCGGGCATCGTGGGCAGGGTGGGCACCATCCTGGGCGAGGCCAAGGTCAACATCTCGGGGCTGACCAACGGCCGCAAGGCCGTGGGTGGGGACGCGGTGTCCGTGTTCAACGTCGACGACGAGGTCAAGGATTCCGTGCTGGCGAAGATAGCGGAAATCGAGGGCCTGAAGGACGTGCGCCTGGTCAGGCTGTGAGGAGTTCAAGCAGCTTCCGCACCGTGTTCCAGTTGCGCAGGGTGCTGACCAGCCCCAGGCGCGAGTCGAAATAGGCGTTGGTGAGCCTGCTGCGGGCCAGGCCGCCGGGGCAGCGCAGGTGGATTTCGGCCCCCTTCAGTTCGAAGGAATCGCCGGGCGAGCGGTCCGCCTCAAGCCGGGCCGCCGCCCCGCGCTCCGGTTCCTTCGACAGGAAGGCCACGTGCAGGGTGGCGGGGTCGGCCCCCGCCTTCACGAAGGGGTTGGCCTCCACCGCGCGCTTCAGCTGCGCGGCGCTCCTCAGCACCACGGGAACCTTCAGGCCGAAGCCCTTCAGGAGGGCCTTCTCGGCCAGGCCGGCCAGGCTTCCGGCCAGCGGCGCCGGGGCCTTGAACAGCACGTTGCCGCTCTGGATGTGGGTGCGCACCGCGCGGCAGCCCGCCTTCTCGAACACGGCGGCCAGGTCCTTCATGGCCAGCTTGTTCTTCCCCCCCACGTTGATCCCCCGCAGCAGGGCCAGGTAGTCCCCTTCCTTTTCCCCCATGTCAGGCCCCCCCTTCCGGCAGTTGAAGCGTGACGGCGGTCCCGGCGCGGCCGTCGCTTTCAAGGGCGATGCGGCCGCCGTGGGCCTCCATGATCTGGCGGCACAGGCTCAGGCCCAGGCCGTAGCCGCCCGTCTCGCGGGCCCGCGACTTGTCCACCCGGTAGAAGGGTTCGAAGACGAACTTCTGTTCCTCCAGCGGGATGCCGATGCCGTGGTCCCGCACCGTCACCGCCACCCATCCCTCCCGCCTTCCCATCTCCACCCGCACGGGCGCCTTCTGGTGGGCCGAGTATTTCAGCGCGTTTTCGACCACGTTGCGCAGGGCCGTGGCCATGCGTTCCCCGTCGGCGGACGCCCACAGGACCCGGGGGCCCTTCACCTTCAGTCCGGGCTTCTCCCGGCGGTGGTCCGCGGCCACCCTCCGGACCAGGGCCGCCAGGTTCAGGCGGGTCTTGGCCAGGCCGCCGTGGGGGTTCTTCAGCTTCTGCCCCTCCAGGATCTCGGAAAGCATCATTTCCATCTCGCGCACGGCCCGCGTCATGGTCTCGCGCCGCTTGGTGTCGGGGATCATTTCCAGGGCCAGCTTCATGCGGGTCAGGGGGCTGCGCAGCTCGTGGCTGACGTCCAGGGTCAGGCGTTCGCGCGCGTCGAGCATGTCGCGCACCTTCTGGGCCATCTGGTTGAAGGAATCGGCGATGCGGCCGAACTCCCCCTGGCCCTTCAGCTCGATGCGGTATTCCAGGTTGCCGCGGGCGACCTGCTCCACGCCCTGCAGCAGGGGCGAGAGCGGATTGAGCATGAAGGAGACCATCAGGTAGGTGAGGAAGAGCACCAGCACGATCAGCAGGAGCAGGCGGGCCACCCGGCTGGGCGGAAAAGCCGGGGGCATGGCCCCGGAAAGGGAGAAGAGGAAGGACTCCTCCCCCCGGTGCACCACGTAGTAGAAGCGGTAGGGGGCCGGGTTCCAGATCTGCACGTTTTCGAAGCCCTTGCGCCCCTTCTCCTCGCAGTGGTTGATGGAGGGAAGGGCGGGCGAGGAGCTCCAGTGCGCCCCCGGGCCGTCGATGGAGATGCCCAGGTCCAGCCGGGCCGAAAGCTCGCGGGCCCTGGCCAGGTCGGGAGGGTCGCCGATCTGGTCGGCCAGCTGGTTGAGGTAGAAGGCGAAGTTCTTGCGGAAGACGTCGTGCACGGTCAGGCGCTGCTGGCGCAGCAGGCCCGAAAAGTCGGCCACCAGCAGCACCAGGGCGAAGGCCGTGACGAAGAAGACCAGGGTCAGCTTCAGGAAAAGCGACCACTTGACCTGGCGGATGGGGAAGGACATCAGGGCTGGACCACCTTTCCGAGAAAGAGGTATCCCTCGCCCCAGATGGTCTTGATGAACTTCTGCTTCCTGCCGGAATCCCCCAGCTTGGCCCGCAGGCGGCTGATGGCCAGGTCGATCGACCGGTTGAACATCTCGTACTCCATGCCCCGGATCCGGTCCAGGATCTCCTCGCGCTTCAGGGTGGAATCGGGGCTCTGCATCAAAAGCCTCAGGATCTCGAACTCGGTGGTGGTGAGGTCCAGACCCCGGCCCTTCAGCGAGGCCTGGCGCGTGGCGGGCTCCAG
>JAJYGY010000030.1 GCA_021790555.1 bacterium | reverse complement strand
GTTCAGGTCGCCGATGGCCAGGCCCCGGGGCGCCCTGCCGCAGGGCAGGGTCTGCCACAGGGCAAGCCCGGCGCTGCCGGGTTTGAATATCTGCACGCTGGGAGTCAGGGACTGAAGCGAAGCCCCGATTCCCGCGTCCGAGCCGAAATTGGCCACCACGGCCTCTTCGACCCCGTCCCCGGTCAGGCTCGCCACGGCCAGGCCCCGGGTGTTGATCCCGGCCTGGACGCTGGTGAGGCCGGGCTGGACCCCGGCATGCAGGGAAAGGGGCAAAAGCCCCGCCACGAGCGCCATCCATCCTTTGCGCATGGCCACCTCCTCAAAAAATACCTCAATCGGCTTTCCGACGCTCCAATGCGATGCAAGTATATCCGCCTTTTGAAATACCGTCAAGACGGGCCGGCTTCAGGGAAGCTCCTTGAAGGTGCAGACCCGGTTCCGCCCGTCCTGTTTGGCCTTGTACAGGGCCTCGTCCGCCCGCTGGATCATCCCGCCCTGGTCGCGGGCGCCCAGGGGGAAGGTGCAGATCCCCATGGAAAGCGTGATGGCCCGGGCCTGGGGGCCGCTGCCTCCCACCAGGGTGTCGGCGCAGGCCTTGCGCAGGGCTTCGGCCCGTTCCTGGGCCTCCAAAAGCCCGGTTTCGGGAAGCACCACCACGAACTCCTCCCCCCCGTAGCGGCAGGCGAAGTCCTTGCCCGCGCGGACGCCGCCCTGGAGGAGGGCCGCCACCCGCTTCAACACCTGGTCGCCCTCCTGGTGGCCGAAGGTGTCGTTGAACTTCTTGAAGAAATCGATGTCCATCAGCACCAGGGACAGGGGCGAACCCGTGCCGCCCGCCTTTTCCAGCTCCACGGCCAGGCGCTCCTGGAAGGTGCGGTGGTTGAACAGGCCGGTGAGGCCGTCGGTGGTGGCCAGGCGCCGGTGCTTCTCGTAGAGCCGGGTGTTCTCCAGCGTGGCGGCCAGCTGCGAGGCCAGGATGGCGGCCACCTCGCGGTCCTGCTCGGTGAAGGCGGCCGAACGCCGGTCCAGCTTCAGCAGGCCCACCACCCTGCGGGCGTTGAGCAGCGGAACCAGCAGGAAGGCCCTGGCCCCGCCCTGGACGCCGTGCTCCAGGGCGGGGGGCACCTGGGCGCCGGCCTGGGCCGCGTTGAACTGAACCGCCTCCCCTTCCTTCAGCACCCAGGGCAGCAATCCCTCCCCGGACTCCTCCAGCCGGAAGCCCCTCATCCGCGCCTCGTCGTAGCCCCGGCTCGCCAGCAGCGCGAACCCTTCCTTCTCCTCCTCCCGGAAGGCCAGGTAGAAGGAGTCGAAGGGCACCAGGCCGGCCAGCAGGTCGGGCAGGTCCCTGAGAAGGGCCTCGCGGTCCAGGTCCCTGCCGAGCTGGCGGCTGGCCTCGTGCAGGCGCGAGAACTGTTCGCCCCTGCGCAGCAGCCGGTGGGTGAAATCGGCCTGCTGATGGGCCCCCGCCATCTGCCGGGCCAGGGCCTCCAGCGAGGCCATCTCGTGGTCGTGGACGGCGTCCTCGGAGAGCTTGTCCGCGGCCAGGGCGCCCCGCATCTCGCCTTCCAGGAACATCGGCACGCAGGCCAGGGCCTGGACGGGCTGGGGCGAAAGGTAGTAGGGCAGCACGGCCGCCGAGGACGCCGCCATCCGCGAGACCTGCAGCACCTTTTTTTCCTTCAGCACCCAGCCCAGCAGGCCTTCGCCCGGGGGCTGGATGAAGTCGGCCCGGGTCTGGGGTGAGCGCGAAAGCAGGGCCCGGCAAACGAAGGCGTCGTCCCGCACCAGGAGAAAGACCAGGCTGTTCCAGCCCGGGTGGGCCTGGAAGGCCATTTCCATCAGGTTCTTCTCCGAACCGTCCAGCCACTGGTCCGGATCCAGGTCCGCGCCGGGCCGGGCCGCCGCCGGGCCGGCCGCGGGTCCCGCCTTGAGGAAGGTCCCCGGCGCCTCCGGGCTGTCGCGGGCCGCGGGAGCCAGTTTCAGGAGCCAGCCGGCCGTCCAGGCCGCCGCCAGCGAGGCCAGGGCCGGCCAGAAGACCGCCGGGACCGCCCCGCCGGCCGGGGAGCCAAAACGGACCGCCTCCAGCAGGGCCGCCAGCAGGGCCACGGCCAGGGACCGCCGCCAGGACGAGACGCGGAAGACCGCCAGGACCAGGATAAGGTAGGAAGGAAAAAGAGGGGACTCGGTGGCGCCGCTGGCCTGCACGGCCAGGTGGCAGAGGCAGGCCAGCAGGAAGGGGGCCGTGCCCCGCCGCAGCGCCGGGGCGGGCTTGCCCCGGGACAGGGTCCAGGCGAAGAACAGCACCGGCCCATAGGCCGCCAGGGCGGCCAGGGCCATCCAGGGCCCGGAAAGGTGACCGGGAGGCAGGTAGAAGAGACCGGAAAGGCTGGCAGCCAGGAAGGCCAGGGCCGCCGCGGGAAGGGCCCAGCGCCGGATGGAATGCTTCAGGGACGGAAGGGTTGGCGGATCCGGGGAGGCGCCGTTTCGGGGAGGGGATGGGCTCATGTCCGGGGAGCCTCGGTCAAGGGCGCGGGGAAGGCTATTTTTTGACCGCGAAGGACTTCTGCGCCTCTTCCACGCTGGGGAAGGACTGCAGGATGTTGCCGAATTCCAGCAGTTCGAAGACTTCGTTGACGTCGCTGCTCATGCGCGCCAGCTTCAGGTCCCCGCCGTGCTCGCGGATGTCCTTGATCTCGGAGATGAAGATGCCCCAGCCGGCGCTGCTGATGTAGTCCACGCCGCCCAGATCCATGACAATGTGGTACTTCTTCTCCTTCAACAGGTTCTGGAGGGAGCGTTCCAGTTCCGGGGAGGTGATGGTGTCGATGTAACCCTGGATATGGACGATGGACAGGGTGCCATTGGATTCGACGTCGATTTTGATTCCGTCCATCGGGCGCTCCTCAGTGATGGGGAGAAAGGTGGACCCGGCGCGAGCCGAAAAATCTCGATTTCAAAAAGGTTTTCTCAAACGATTTGGGTTCACCCCGTCCGCCTCAACCGGTATAGCACAGGCCCGACAAACCAGTCAAGCCGTCATCGCGGCCGGGGCGCCCGCCCCAGGTGGGCCGCCACGGCCGCGGCCAGCTCACCGACGCCGGCCCGGGGAGATTCCAGGGCCAGCTGGAAGCCGGCCTCGCGCACCGCCTGGCTGGTGACCGGGCCGATGCTGGCGGCCCGCACCTTTCCACGGATCCTCCCGAGCGCGCGGGCGGAAAAACGTTTCTTGAAGAATTCCACGGTGGAGGACGAGGTGAAGGTCACCAGGTCGATCTTGTCCTCCTCCAGCAGGCCCAGCGCCTCGGAACCGCCGCCGGATGCCGGCAGGGTGCGGTACAGGGCGAGTTCCTCCACCCTGGCCCCCAGGCGGCGAAGCTCGCGCGGAAAAAGGTCCCTGCCCTCGGTTCCGCGGGCCAGGGCCACCCGCGGGCCCGGAAGACGGCCCCCGGGGCGGGAACGCCCCTTCGGCCCCAGGCGCGTGAAGGCTTCCACCAGCCCCTCGGCCACCGAGGCGCCGGGCACCAGGTCGGCGCGCAGACCGTGGTCCAGCAGGGCCTGGGCCGTGGCCGGGCCGATGGCGGCCAGCCGGCAGGCCCCCAGGGCCCGCGCGTCCAGCCCCTCGCGGGCCAGCCCGTCGAAATAGACCCGGACCCCGTTTGAGCTGGTGAAGACCAGCCAATCGGTTCCCTTCAGCGCCGCGAAGTGCCGCTTGAGTCTCTCCCGGAAGGCCGCCCCCCGCAGCGGCTCCACCCGGATGGCGGGGTCCTGGAGGACCTCGGCTCCCATCTCCTCCAGCAGGCCCGCCAGGCCGCTGGCCTGTTCGCGGGCGCGGGTCACCAGGACGCGCCGGCCGAAAAGGGGCCTGCCTTCGAACCAGTCCAGCCGCTTCTTCAGGCCCACCACCCTGCCCAGCACCAGCAGGGCCGGGGGCTTCAGGCCGCTGGCGGCCAGGTCCCCGGGCAGGCGGTCCAGGCGGCTCACCAGGGTCTTCTGGCGCGGATAGGTGCCCCAGGCGATGACGGCGGCCGGGGTGGAGGCGGCCAGGCCGCGGCGGAGCAGGCCGGCGCAGATTTCGCGGGCCTGGCCCAGGCCCATGTAGAACACCAGGGTGCCCCGCCCGCCCAGGCGCGCCAGGCCGGCGTAGTCCAGGCCCGGGCTCCCCTGGCCGTCCTCGCGTTCGTGTCCGGTGGTGAAGAGCGCGCTGGTGGCCAGTCCCCGGTGGGTCAGGGGGATGCCCGCGTAGGCCAGGGCAGCCACCCCGCTGGTGACCCCGGGAACCACCTCGAAGGGGATGCCGGCGTCGGACAGGGCCAGGGCCTCCTCGCCCCCGCGGCCGAACACGAAGGGGTCGCCTCCCTTCAGGCGCACGACGCGCCTGCCCCCGCGGGCCAGGCGCACCAGCAGGGCGGTGATTTCGTCCTGGGTCATGCTGTGCCGGCCGGCGCGCTTGCCCACGTAGCGCACCCGCGCCGAGGCCGGGGCCATGGAAAGCAGGCGGGGATTGGCCAGGAAGTCGTGCAGCACCACCTCGGCCCTGGCCATCACCTCCCTGCCCCTCAGGGTGAACAGCCCGGGATCCCCGGGCCCGGCCCCCACCAGATAGACCATGCCGTTCTTCTTCATCGCTTTTGGCTCCTCCCGGCCCCGCCCGGACCCCCCGGTCGAAAGGCCCGCCTCATTCCAGTCCTTCCAGCAGTCCCCTTCCTCCCTGCTCCAGCAGCCTTCCGGCCAGTTCCCTTCCCAGCCTGTCCCAGTCGCCGGCCGGTCCCCGGACCTCGCCGCGCAGCAGGCGGCTTCCGCCCGGGTCGGACACCAGGCCCTTCAGCAGCAGTTCCCCGTCGACGGTCCGCGCCAGGGCCGCCACCGGGGCCTGGCAACCGCCTCCCAGGGCGGCCAAAAAGGCCCGTTCGGCCCCGGCCTCGCTCCAGGCCCGGGGCGAACCCAGGGAGGCCACCAGGTCCCAGACGCCAGCCGAGCCCCGCCGCGCCTCCAGGCCCAGGAATCCCTGTCCGGGCGCCGGCAGCATCTCGTCGGGGCCGAAAAAGGAGGTGGCTTCGGCCAGGCGGCCCAGCCGCGCCAGGCCGGCGGCGGCCAGCACCCCCGCCGCCACCTCTCCGGATCGGATCTTGGCCAGGCGGGTGTCGACGTTCCCGCGCAGCTCCACCACTTCCAGGTCGGGCCTCAGGGCCAGCAGCTGGACCCGGCGGCGGGGGCTGCCCGTGCCCACCCGGGCCCCGGCGGGCAATTCCCCCAGGCCGGGCCCGGCGCTGATCCAGGCGTCGCGGAAGTCCTCCCTTTCCGTCACCGCGGCCAGGCCCAGGCTCTCCGGCAGCTCGGTGGGCAGGTCCTTCAGGCTGTGCACGGCCAGGTCGGCGCGGCCCTGAAGCAGGGCCTCCTCCAGCTCCTTGGTGAACAGGCCCTTGCCCCCCTGGCCGGCCAGCGACACCTCGGCCAGCCGGTCGCCCGAGGTCTTCAGCACCACCACCTCCACCTTCAGCCCGGGGTGGGCCGCCTCCAGGCGCGCCGCCACGCCCCGGCTCTGGGCCAGGGCCAGGGCGCTGCCCCGGGTTCCCAGGACCAAACGCCCCAACGCCGTCACGGTTCCTCCTTTTTCAGGTCGAAGATCTCCTCCAGCAGCGCCAGCCGGTCGCGCAGGGATTCGGGCTGCCGCGAGGCGTGCCGCAGCTGCGAAAGCGGGGCGTTGAGCCACTTGTTCATCAGGCTCTTGGTCATGGCCTCCACCCGGGCAAGGTCCTTGGGGCCCAGGTGCCCCAGGCGGTTGCGGTTCTTCTCGAATTCCGCCTGGCGCAGCCGCTCCGCCTTGGCCGTCAGGGAGCGGATGACGGGCACCGCCTCGGTCGCCTTCATCCAGGCCAGGATCTCCTCCAGGTGCCCCCGCAGCATCTCCTTGGCCTCGCGGCTCGAGGCCAGGCGGCGCTCACGGTGCTCCTCGGCCAGCTTCTGCAGGTGGTCCAGGTTGTAGAGGTAGACCTTGTCCAGGGAATCCACGGCCGGATCGATGTTGCGCGGGACCGAAAGGTCCACCAGCAGCATGGGCCGGTAGTGGCGCTTCCCCAGGGCCCGGGAAAGGATCTCCGGCCCCACCAGGTATTCCTCCGCCGACGTGCAGGCCACCACGATGTCCGCCTCGGCCAGGGCCTCCTCCATCTGGGCCGCCGGCAGGGCGCGTCCCTGGAAGCCCCTGGCCAGTTCCTCGGCGCGGGCCTGGCCCCGCGACACCACCAGCACGCGCGAGGCCCCGGCTCCCTTCAGGTGCTGGGCGGTCAGGCGCCCCATCTCGCCGGCGCCCAGCAGCAGCACGCACTTGGACTTCAGGTCCTGGAAAAGGCGCTCGGCCAGCTCCACCGACACCGAGGCCACCGAGGCCGAATGCCGGCCGATGTCGGTGCGGGTGCGCACCTCCTTGGCCGCGCGGAAGACGCGGTGGAACAGCCCGTGGAAGTTGGCCTTGACGGCCTTGTTTTCCACGGCCCATTCGTAGGCCTCCTTCACCTGGCCCAGAATCTGGGCCTCTCCCAGCACCATGGAATCCAGGCTGGCCGAGACCTGCAGGAGGTGCCACAGGGCCTCGTCGTCCTGGCGCTGGTAGAGCGCCCGGCGCAGGTCCTCGCCCCCGCCCCTGGCCTGCAGCAGGAACTGGCTGGCCTGCCGCAGGCCGGGTTCGGCCTGCTCGGCCCAGGCGTAGAGCTCCACCCGGTTGCAGGTGGAAAGCAGCACGGTCTCGCTCAGGGCGCTCTGGCGGCGCAGCAGCTCGTAGGCCTGCTTCTGCGCCTGCGGGTTGAAGGCCAGCTTCTCCCTCAGCTCCAGGGGCGCGGTCTTGTGGGAAAGTCCGACGACGATCAGCGACATGTCCGTTTCAACTTCCTTTACGTTGGTCCCGCGGGCCGGCGGCGGTCCAGAATCCCGATTCCGTGGTCCGGCGGATCAGTGCAGAAACCGGTGCCCTCCCCCGTACACGTTGGCCAGGTAGTAGCCGAAGAACAGGACGAAGAAGCAGACCAGCAGCAGGATGGCGGAGGGCCGGCCGCGGAAGCGGCCGCTCAGGTGCCAGGCCAGGTACAGGCCGTAGAGCAGCCACAGGGCCGCCCCCAGCAGCACCTTGGCGTCCCCGATCAGGGGATGGCCGAAGATCTGGATGCTCCACAGCATGCCCGCCAGCGAGCCCAGGGTCAGCAGGGCGAAGCCGGCCAGCACGCACAGGAAGCTGATGCGCTCCAGTTCCTCCAGGGAGGGAAGTTCGAAGGCCACCCGTCCGGGCTGCTTGTTCTTCAGCTGGCGTTCCTGCACCAGGAAGGCCACGCTCACGCCGGAGGCGATGGTGAAGAAGGCGTAGGCCAGCATGGAAAAGGCCACGTGCCCGGCCAGAAAGCTGTTCTGCAGGGCCAGGCTGGGCGGATGCTCCAGCTGGCGGAACCGGTAACCCATGAAGAGGAAGAGGACGGGGATGGGGAGGATGAAGGTGCCCAGGATGCCCAGGTGGTAGCGCCATTCCACCGCCAGGAAGGCCAGGGTCATGCACAGGGCCATGAAGGCCAGGGATTCGAAGTTGTCGGCCAGGGGCAGCTGGCCCTTCCTGGCCCAGCTGCCCACGAAAAAGGCCACCTGGAAGAGCAGGGCCGCCGTGAGGGCCGCCAGCCCGACGCGGGTCAGCGACCGCCGGGGCACCACCACGTAGGCGCCGAAAAGGGCCATGGCCGCGAGCTGAAGCGCGAAGGCGCTCTGGTAAAGCCAGAAGGATGCCATTGGAAACCCATCCGGAGGGTCTGGAATCGCGGGCCCGGGAAACTCCTCCCGGGGTCGCCGGCTAGTCCGAGCCGCGCGCCTCCCGCAACAGGAGGTCCAGGGCCCGGCCCAGGGCGGGGGATTCGGGCTTCAGGAGGCGGGTGAAAAATTCC
Organism: bacterium; assembly: GCA_021790555.1. Taxonomy (GTDB): domain Bacteria; phylum Oederibacteriota; class JAJYGY01; order JAJYGY01; family JAJYGY01; genus JAJYGY01. Next base: position 4,252 of record JAJYGY010000030.1, on the reverse strand, counting down.
GGCCGCGTCAGGGCGGCCAGCAGCTTCTTCTTGCGCGCGGGACGCCTTTTCAGGACCGGCCGGAGGGCCTCCAGGCGGCCCAGCAGCCGGGGCAGGGCCGAGCGCCCCAGGCCCTTTTCAAGGCTCCGGCGCAGGGCCTTGGCGAGGGCCGGGCTGGCCCCGGAAGTCGACACCGCCAGGTTCAGGCGTCCGGCGCGGGCCACGGCGGGAACCGAAAGGTTGCCCTCGCCGGGCCGGTCGGCCACCCCGACCCAGAGGCCCCCGCGCCGCGCCAGCGCGGCCACCCGGGCGTTAACCCCCCTGGAATCCGCGGCCGCGAAGACGACCGCGGCGCCCTTCAGGTCCCGGGCGCGGAAGGCCCGCCGCGCCCAGCTTCCCCCATGGGCCTTCAGCAGGGCCTTCAGGGCCGGCCGGCACCGCGGGGCCACCACCCGCACCCGCGCGCCGCAACGCAGCAGTTCCCGGGCCTTTTGAAGCCCGACGGCCCCGCCGCCCACCACCAGGGCTTCCACGCCTTCCAGGTCCAGCCCGGCGAAATAAAGGGTCTTCAATCCCGCCACCCCCGAGCGCCCGGACGGCCCCGGCGCCGTCCGCAGGCCATTGAAACCCCAAGCGGGCGGCCCGTCAAGGCGCCGGCGCTCACTTGGCGTAGGCGTGCAGGCCCGAAAGCAGGAAGTTGACGCCCCAGAAGGTGAAGATGACCGATCCGGCGCCCAGAAGGCCGATCCAGGCCAGCCGCCTCCCCTGCCATCCCATGAAAATGCGCATGTGCAGGTAGGCCACGAAGATCAGCCAGGTGATGAGGGCCCACGTTTCCTTGGGATCCCAGCTCCAGTAGTGCCCCCAGGCCACGTAGCCCCACATGGCCCCCAGGATGATCCCCAGGGTCAGCAGGGGCACCCCCACGGCCACGGACTTGTAGTTCAGCTCGTCCAGCACCTCGCGATCGGGCAGGCGCTCGACCCACTCGGCCGGCACGGGCTTCAGGCCGAAATAGGCCAGCGCCCACAGCAGCAGGCCCCCGGCCAACCCCGCCATGAGGATGGGCCAGGTCGAACCCGTTCCCAGCCCCAGGCCGTGGATCCAGCCGCTCCACTTCATCCAGGCGGCGTCCGAGGCGGTGGAATGCACGTAGGCGAAAAAGCACCCCACGCAGGCGCCGAAAATGGCCGATGCCACGTGGGAGGAGCGCTTGGTCCAGACCCCGTCGCGGATGAGGTACATCAGCGAGCAGGCGAAGGTGACGGCGAAGGAACCGTAGGAGATCAGCATGCACGACACGTGGATCTTCAGCCAGTAGCTGCGCAACGCCGGAACCAGTGGTTCGGTGTGCTTGTAGGCCTCGGGAAGCAGGGCCGCCGCCACCAGGGCCAGCATGGGAACCGGCACCACGAAGACGCCCAGCGAGGGCACCCGGTTGCGGTATTGGAAGAGCAGGAAAAGCCCCACCGCGCCGAAGGCCACGAAATTGGCGGCCTCGTACTGGTTGGCCCAGGGGGCGTGGCCGGCGATGGCCCAGCGGTGCACCAGGGCCAGGAATTCCAGGATGAAGCCGGCCCACAGAACCCGCACCGCCTTCCTCTCCGTGGCCGGTTCGGGCTTGCCGAAATAGCGCACGTAGAAGACCCAGGAAAGCGCGTAGATGACGAAACAGACCAGGAAAAGGGTCTGGGAAAGCGCGTCCGAACTCATCGTCCACCTCGAAAAGGGCGCCCAAAACTCGGCGCGGCCTAGATTTCCTCCGTCTTGGGCGGGTTCAGGTCCCGGCTGCCGACAAGCCCGCGAAATTCACCGGCCAGGGCCTGGAACTGGCTCTTGAAGGAAAGCTTGTTCCTCTTGCAGACCCCCACGATCTCGACCCGGCTCCCCCCCTCGCCGGCCGGCCCCACGATGATCCACAGCTTCTTGTAGAAGAAGTAGAAGCTCAGGACCAGCCCCGCCAGGATGATCAGGGCCCCGGCCAGGGCGAAAGGCACGCTGGGATCGCGGTCCACCTGAAGCACGGTGTAGGCGATGGGGTCCACGCTCAGCCCCTGCACGGCCAGGCCCTTCACCTTGCTCTCGTTGATCTCGGGGAAGGCGAAGAAGGTCCAGTAGTTGGACTTCAGCACGCCGTGGTGGTAGAACTCGAGCTTGATGGCCGGATTTTTCAGCTCGGCCCCCTCCTGCACGATCTGCCCGGGCGCCCCCATGGTGGCGTCGGGGAAGAAGTTGGTCACCTTCAGCGACCAACCCGTCTTCAGCAGCGGGAACAGCTTCTGGTAGGGCGCCCAGACCTCGTAGACGCTCTTGTCCCCCGGCAGTTCGATGTTCATGTGCACGGCCCTGGCGCCGTCGTAGCCGTAGCTGGCCTGGTAGAAGCGGACGCCCCGGTAGGTGAAGGGATGGTTGACCTCGACGGCCGCGGTGGCCAGGGTGTTCCCGTCCGGCCCCACCACGCGGATGTTGGAGCGGTACATCTTGGGCACGCTGCTGCCCTTGTAGTAGTCCAGGTCGAAGCTGTTGAGGTGCAGGGTGTAGTCCTGCCAGTCCTGGCCGCGCTCGAACAGGGAAAAGAAGGGCAGCCGGGTGTCCGAGCCCGGCAGGTAGATGTGGCTGAAGTGCGGGTGGAACCGGATGCGCTCCATCGGCACCTGGGCGTCCCCTCCCTCGTGGATCATCATGTACTTGGTGTAGCCGAAGAGCACCCGCATGCCGCCGCCCAGCAGGAGCAGCATCAGGCCCAGGTGCACGATGTAAGCGCCCCACAGCGACAGGAAGTTCTTCTCGCCCCACACCGCGGTCGACTGGGTGCCCGAAATCTCCCTCAGGTTCCGGAAGGAAGCGCCCAGGAAGGTCCGGGCCTTCTGCAGGCTCTCGCCGGGGGACAGGGGCGTCTCCCACTTTTCCGTGAAGCTGGACTTGGGGATGTCGGAATCCTTCAGCACCGCCTCCTCGGTGCGCTCGTGCAGGCGCCAGACCTTGGGCAGGCGCTTGATGGTGCAGGCCCACAGGTTCAGCCCCATCAGCAGCAGGTCCAGCATGAACCACCAGGAATGGTAGGTGTCGGTGATCCCCAGGGTCTGCAGCACGTGGTAGGTTTCGGGCCCCCACTTTTTCGCGATGCCCACCGCGTCCGCGCCCTGCGGCAGGAAGGTGCCCAGCGAGGCCAGGAAGGCCGTGAGGAAGATGAGGAAGAGGGTGAGCCTCAGGCTGGCGAAGAAGTCGATCAGTTTTTTTCTCATGCCACTTCCAAAAAAACGGGACCCGCGAAAAAAGCCAAGGAGACCCGGGGGTCTCCTTGGTGAACCGTCAGCCTCGTGCCGGACGGGCGAACGCGCCTGCCTATTTCAGGACCGCGTCCATCATCTTCAGGAAGGGCGCCGGAAAAATGCCCATGGCCAGGACGAAGAAGGTGCAGGCGGCCAGGGCCAGGCCCGAGGCGGGGTGGATGGTCACCCTTCCCTCCCGGCCCGGCAGGGGCTCGTCGATGTACATCTTCTTGACCACCATCATGTAGTAGTAAAGCGCGATGAGGCTGTTGAGCAGGGCCCAGGCAACCAGCACCAGCCAGCCGGCGCGCAGGCCGGCGGCGAAAAGGTAGAACTTGCCGAAGAAGCCGGCCAGGGGAGGCAGGCCGGCCAGGGAGAGGAGCGACAGCAGCATGAAAAGGGCCAGCAGGGGCGAGGTCCGGGCCAGGCCGGAGAAGTCGGCGATCTCCTCGCCTCCGGTCTTGCGGGCCACCAGGGCCGCCACGATGAAGGCCATCAGGTTGGTGAAGAGGTAGACGGCCAGGTAGTAGTAGAGGGCCTCGCGCCCCATGCCGTCCTGGGCCAGGACGCCCAGCAGCAGGTAGCCCGCCTGGGAGATGGAGGAGTAGGCCAGGAAACGCTTGATGTTGGTCTGCTTCAGGGCCGTCAGGTTGGCCACGAACATGGTCAGGGCCGCCATCACCGCGATGGCCATGGCCCACAGGCCGGCCTGGCCCTGGAAGGCGCCCTGGAAGACCCTCAGGATGGCCGCGAAACCGGCCGCCTTGGAGGCCACCGAAAGGAAGGCCGTGATGGGCGTGGGGGCGGCCTGGTAGATGTCGGGCGCCCACATGTGGAAGGGGGCCAGCGTGATCTTGAAGGCGAAGCCCGCCAGGATCATCAGCATGCCCAGCACCAGCACCGGGGGGGCCTGTCCGTGGAAGGGCGCCAGCCAGGACCCGATGGCGGAAAAGGAGAGGGTCCCCGTCAGGCCGTAGACCAGGCTGATACCGTAAAGGAGC
>JAJYGY010000078.1 GCA_021790555.1 bacterium | reverse complement strand
CCCCCACGAAGATGCGGCCATACACGCCCAGAGCGTAACCCGAGCCACCCACCTTGACGTTGGCCGCGTTGTTGAAGGCAACAACCCCTGCTCCATCCGGGCTGAGGTTGAACCCGTACACCCCGGCGCCCTGGTTGGTGTCCCCGGCCACCGTGCCGTACACGCCGTAGGAATTCGAATCCCCCACAGCCAGGCCGTAGACCCCGTAGCTGACCTGGCCGCCCGAGCCGCTGCCCCACAGGCCGTAGGCCGTCTGGCTGCCCGAGGCGCTGCCCGACACGCCCACCAGGCTTCCCAGGGCCACCACGCCCTGGCCCAGGGCGCTGGCGTTGTTGGCCTGGGCCAGCAGGCCCACCGGGTTCCCCGAGGCGGCCGTGTTCTGGGCCAGCACGCCGGTTCCGTTGGGGCTGGAGGAGGACCCCGCCACCCCTGCGCCCGAGCCCGAGGCGGCCGCCTGGCCCCACACCCCGGTGCCCTGGGGGCTCGCCGCCGAGCCGTAGACCCCGTAGGTCTGGCCGCTGCCCGAAGTCTCCTGGCCGTAGACCCCGGTGCCCTGGGCGCTGGCCGCCTTGCCCATCACCCCGTAGGAGGGGCTGGCCCCGCTGGTGTCGAAGGCGTTGCCCAGCACGCCGGTGTTGGGCGCCTGGCCGTACACCCCGGCGCCCTGGGCGCTGTTGGGCACATAGCCCTCCACGCCGAAGGCGCTGCCCGAGCCGGCGTTGGCCGTCCCGTAGACCCCGGCGTTGGGCGCCTGACCCCACACGCCGGTGCCCGAGGCGCTGTTGGCCTGGCCATAGACCCCGGCGCTGCTTCCCGAGGCGCTGGAATCCAGCCCGTACACGCCGGTGCCCGAGGAGCTCAGCGAGGAGCCGTACACGCCCGCGCCGGAGCCGGAACCCGTGTGCTCGCCCTTCACCCCGTAGCCCGCGCTGGCGCTGTCGCTGCCGCGCACCCCGGCCGGGCCGCCGCTGCTGGCGTCCACGCCGTAGCCCGTGGTGGCCTGGGCCTGCAGGCCCGCCGACGCGCCCTGCACCTGCGCGCCCACGTTGGAGCCCTGGGCCGAAAGGCCCACGCTGCCCTGGGCCGACACGCCCGTGCCCCCGGCGCTGGCGCCCTGCACGCCCGTGCCCGAGGCCGAGGCGCCGTACACCCCCACGCCGCTGCCCAGGTTGCTGCTGGCCGACACGCCGACGGGGCCGCTGGCCAGGACGGCGTAATGGCCGGGGTTGGCGTCGCTGTCGGTGGCCTGCAGGGCGCTGCTGGAGCCGAAGGAGGCCGCGTTGCCGCTGACGGAAAGCGGGAAGGCCGCGGACATCACGGCCGAGCTGAGCTTGCCCGAGCCGTCCAGGTAGGGGATCTGGTTGGGGCCCAGGCCCACCGAGTAGCCGTCCACGGAATTGGAATTGTCGGAATAGAAGCTGAACACCGAGGGCAGCAGCTGCTTGCGGGGCGTCATTTCGGAATCGCCGGCCACCTGCACCGAAAGCCACAGCCCGTTGTTGAGCACCGCCTGGGAAAGGTCGATGGGCGTGTTGGATCCCAGCACCACGTTGAACAGGCCGCTGCTGACGGCCACGGTCTGGTTTTCGGACCACAGGGCCGTGCCGCCCGAGCTGGCGCCGTAGATGCGGAAGGTGAGGTTGTAGCTGCCGGTCAGCGGGCTGCCCGAGGCGTCGGTGAGCTGGCCCTGGTAGTTCAGGCGCTGCAGCACCTGGGGCATGGCCTGGGCCCGGGCGGCGGCCAGGACAAGTCCCGCCAGGAGCAGAAACAGTCCAGCGAACCGGACTGGGAATCCATGAGACCGTATCATGGCGACGCCTCCGCTTATTAATAAGGTAAGGAAATTCCCGCGAAACGAGATGCGTGCTTCAAGGCCGGCCTGGAATCATGGCCCCAAGGGCCCAGTCCCGTCAATCAAACCCAGGTATGCTAACGGCCATTTTTAAATCAGTCAATCATGATCTAAATCATTGAAAATTCTCCTAAATTCTTGAGACATTGCGCGAATCCCCGGCCCGCCCGGCGGGCCGCCGGAAAGCCTGTTTTGCATTGGCCTGGCGTGGAAAATGCGCTATAAATTCCCCTCGTCCCGGGGCTCCTCCCCGGGCGCCGCCCTCGGAACCGGCATGCAGACCTTCGTGCAGCACCTCATCGACGGCATCGCCCTGGGCTCCATCTACGCCCTCATCGCCCTGGGCTACACCCTGGTCTACGGGATCCTCCGCCTCATCAACTTCGCCCACGGCGACATCTTCATGGTGGGGGCCTTCATCGGGCTTTTCGCGGCCCAGGCCCTGCACGCCGGGGCCGACCCCACGCCGCTGAAGTTCGGCCTGGTGATGCTGGCCGCCATGGGCGGCTGCGCCCTGCTGGGCTTCCTGGTGGAGCGCCTGGCCTACCGGCCCCTGCAGCAGGCGCCGCGCATCAACCTGCTCATCACGGCCGTGGGCGTGTCGCTCCTCCTGGAGAACCTGGGCCAGGTGGTGTTCGGCCCCAACCCCAAGTTCTTCCCCGACCTGCTGCCCCACACCGTGCTGTTCAGCTTCGGCGGCGCGGCCGTCAGCAACCACCAGGCCGTGGTGCTGGGCACCTCGCTGGTGCTGATGGTGGGCCTGGAATGGCTGGTGCTGAAGACCCGCCTGGGCCTGGCCATGCGGGCGCTTTCGCATTCGCACGAGACGGCCTCGCTGATGGGCATCCCCACCGGCCTGGTCATCGCCTTCACCTTCTGCGTGGGGTCGGCCCTGGCCGCGGCCGCCGGCATTTTGGTGGGCGTCTCCTATCCCCGGGTCGACCCGCTCATGGGCATCCTGCCGGGCATCAAGGCCTTCGTGGCCGCCGTGCTGGGCGGCATCGGCAACATCCGCGGCGCCGTGGTGGGGGGCCTCATCCTGGGCCTGTCCGAGGAGATGGTGTCGGGCTACTTTTCCTCCACCTACCGCGACGCCCTGGCCTTCGGCATCCTCATCGCCATCCTCCTGCTGAAGCCCGAAGGCCTCTTCGGCAGGAACGAGGTGGAGAAGGTATAACCCATGAAACGAAACCTCGTCCCGCTCCTCCTCATCCTCGCGGCCAGCCTGGCCTGCCAGGGCCTGGCCCAGGTGCTGCCCCCCTACGTCGCGGCCATCCTGATGCTGGCCGGCATCAACGCCGTCCTGGCCGTGTCGCTCAACGTGGTCACCGGGCTTTCGGGCCAGTTCTCGCTGGGCCACGCCGGCTTCATGGCCATCGGCGCCTACGTCTCGGCCGCCGTCACCACCCCCCAGGTGGACGCCCTGCGCCTGGCCGGCCTGTGCTCCTCCCCCGCCGAAGCCCAGGCCCTCTTCGCCCTCTCCCTGCTGCTGGCGGCCCTGGCCGCCGGGGCGGCCGGCACCCTGGTGGGCCTGCCCTCGCTGCGCCTCAAGGGCGACTACCTGGCCATCGTCACCCTGGGTTTCGGCGAGATCATCCGCATCGTCATCCTCAACATCAACTGCGTGGGCGGGGCCCGCGGGCTTTCCGGCGTGCCGGGCTATTCCAGCGCCTTCGCCGTGGCCCTGGTGCTCTTCGCCTCGGTGTGGCTCATCCACCGCTTCGTCGGCTCCAGCCAGGGCCGGGCCCTGCTGGCCATCCGCGAGGACGAGATCGCCGCCTCGGGCCTGGGCATCTCGGCCACGCGCTACAAGGTGGGCGCCTTCGTGGCCTCGTCGGCACTGGCCGGCGTGGCCGGCGGACTCTTCGCCCACTACCTCTGCTACCTGAACCCCTCGTCCTTCGGGTTCATGAAGTCGGTGGAAATCGTCATCATGGTGGTGCTGGGCGGCATGGGCTCCATCTCGGGCTCGGCCCTGGCCGCCCTGCTGCTCACCCTGCTGCCCGAGGCCCTGCGGCCCCTGCAGCAGTGGACCGGCCTGGACCTGCGCATGGTGCTGTATTCGCTGATGCTCATCGCCCTGATGCTGCTGAGGCCCCAGGGGCTCTTCGGCACGCGCGAGGTGTGGCAGTGGCTGCCCGGCAGGAAGCGCGGGGAGGACGGCCGTGGATAAGGGGCCCGGGTCCGTCCTGGACGTCGAGAACGTCACGCTCTCCTTCGGCGGCCTGGTGGCCGTGTCGGACCTTTCCTTCACCCTGGCGCCGGGCGAGATGGCCGGCCTGATCGGCCCCAACGGGGCCGGCAAGACCACGGTCTTCAACATCCTCACCGGCGTGTACCGGCCCCAGTCCGGCGACCTGCGGGCCTTCGACCGGCCCCTGCTGGGCCTGGCCCCCCATCTCATCGCCCGCCTGGGCCTGGTGCGCACCTTCCAGAACATCCGGCTCTTCCGGCAAATGACGGTGGAGGACAACATCAAGGCCGCCTTCCACCACCGCCGGCCCTACGGCCTGTGGGAGGGCCTTTGGCGGGGCCCGGCCTGGAGGCGCGGCGAGGACGACCTGGGGGAGCAGGCCTCGCGCCTGATGGAGCTGCTGCAGCTGGACCACCGCCGCGGCGCCCTGGCCGGCGGCCTGCCCTACGGCGACCAGAAAAAGCTGGAGATCGCCCGGGCCCTGGCCACCGGCGCGCGCGTGCTGCTGCTGGACGAACCGGCCGCCGGCATGAACCCGCGCGAATCGCTGTGGCTGATGCACGCCATCCAGCGCCTCAAGGACGAGTTTTCGCTCAGCATCCTGCTCATCGAGCACGACATGCGCGTGGTCATGGGCATCTGCCAGCGGATCTTCGTGATGGACCACGGGGTGAAGATCGCCGAGGGCGCCCCCGCCCAGATCCAGAAGGACCCCAAGGTGATCGAAGCCTATCTGGGGAAGAAGAAGGGCCGCTGAAGGGGGCCGCTTCCCCGGTTCTTGAACCCGTCGCCGGCGGAAACCAAAATGTCCACCGACATCCTCGAAATCAGGAACCTTTCCGCCTCCTACGGGGCCGTCCAGGCCCTGCATGGGGTCGGCCTGCGCGTGCCCCAGGGGGCCGTCGTGTCGCTCATCGGCGCCAACGGCGCCGGCAAGACCACGGCCCTGAAGGTGGTCTCGGGCCTGAAGCGGCCCGATTCCGGCGAGGTGCTCTTCAAGGGCCTGCGGGTGGACGCGCGCCCGGCCCACGAGCTGGTGCGCATGGGGCTGGTGCACTGCCCCGAGGGGCGGGGGGTGTTCCCAAACCTGACGGTGATGGAGAACCTGCGGCTGGGCGCCTACACCCGCCGCGACAAGGCCCAGGCGGCCATGGACCTGGACTGGGTGTGGAGCCTTTTCCCGCGGCTGTTCGAGCGGCGGCGCCAGGGCGCCGGCACGCTTTCGGGCGGCGAGCAGCAGATGCTGGCCATGGGCCGCTCGCTGATGGCCCGCCCCGCGCTGCTGCTGATGGACGAGCCCTCGCTGGGCCTGGCGCCCCAGGTGGTGGATTCCATCTTCGAGGCGGTGCTGAAGATCAACCGGCAGGGCTGCTCCATTCTGCTGGTGGAGCAGAACGCCCAGCGCGCGCTGGAAATCTCGTCGCTGGCCTGGGTGCTGGAGACGGGCCGGGTGCTGCTGCACGGCCCGGCCGCGGAAATCTCCAGAAACCCCAGGGTGCGCGAGGCCTACCTGGGCGAGGGGGCCTGAAGGGCGTGGGTTTCGGTGGGGCTGGGCGTGGGGGTGGGTGAAAAGGCCGGGGCCGGCCGGCCCTGGTAGCAGTAGCAGTAGCCGTCCAGGTCGCCGAAGACCAGGTAGGGCCCCCAGGCCGCGGCCGACGAGACGATGTGCCCGCCCGTGCGCCCGCTCCACAGCAGCCCGCCGTTTTCCACGTCCAGCCCGTAGAAGCTGTCGTCCACCGAGCCCACCCAGGCCACGCCCCCGGTGATCAGGGGCGAGGCGAACACGTAGCTTCCCGTCTTGTAGCTCCAGCGCTTCCTTCCCGTGGCCGCGTCCAGGCAGTAGACCCTGCCGTCGCCCGAGCCGAACACCAGCCGGCCCTGGGGGTCGACGGCGGGCGAGCTCAGCACCGCGTCGCCCGTCCGGAACTTCCACCTGAGCGTGCCGTCGGCCGCGTCGAAGGCGTAGAGGCAGTCGTCGCTGGAACCCACGTACACGTCTTTGCCGAAGAAGACCGGGCAGGTGTTGAGCAGCCGGCGCGTGGGGGCCTTCCACAGCAGGTCCCCGCTGAGGGCGTTCAGCGCGTAGAGGTCGCCGTCCTGCGAACCGAAGGCCAGCACGCCCCCCCAAAGCGCCGGGCTGTTGTCGTGGATCTTGCCGCCCGTGTCGAAGTGCCAGCGCTCCTCCCCGCTGGCCGCGTCCAGCGCGTAGATCCGGTGGTTGTCCGCCCCGAAATAGACCAGCCCGTCCTTGACCAGCGGCGAGGTGAAGGCCGGCGGCCGGCCCAGCAGCTCGGCCTCGCGGGCCGGCACGCAGAACTTCCACAGCACCCTGCCGCTTTGCGCGTCCAGGCAGTCCAGGCAGCCGTCCACCGACGAAATGTAGAGCCGCCCGCCGTCCACGGCCGGGCTGGAACTGTAGATGCGCTCGCCCATGCGCGCCTTCCACAGGAGGCTTCCGTCGGCCATGGAGACGGCGAACACGTGGTGGTTCTCGCAGCCGAAATAGGCCGTGCCCGACACCACCGCCGGGGACGAATAGATGCCCATGCCCGCGTGGAACTTCCAGGCCAGCTCCAACGGGGGCATCACCCCGGCCGGCAGGTAGCCCTGGCGGCTGTCCCGGCCCTTGAAGGTGGGGTACACCGGAAGCGGCGTGGGCGTGGGCGTGGGAGTCCGCGTGGCCGTGGGGGCCGGGCGCCGGCGCGCGCGGCGGGTCCGCCGGGCGGGCAGGTCCCGTGAAAGGGACAGGGACAGGACCAGGACCAGCAGGGCGCAGGCCGCCGGCGCCAGCCCCCGGGAAACCTTCCAGTTGTTCATCTCGCACCTCCAGCTTCGTCGCCGGTCAAGGATTCCCTTCCCTCACTTCTTGGATTTCAGCGCCATCTGGGCGGCGATGGCGTCCAGGGCGCGCAGGAAATATCCCTCGTATTCCAGGGGGTAGCGGATGGAGACCTGCAGCGCGTAGTCGTCGCCCGCGCGCGGGTCGGCCAGGGGCACCCTCACCACGCCCGTTTCGGCGTCGCGCTTCAGGGGGCTTTCGGACCCCCGCCTGGCGAATTCCAGGTTGAGCGCGGCGTTGAGCGCCTGGGAATCCACCCGGCCCTCCTTCAGCCGCTTCAGCAGGGCGCCCGCCTTCCCCGACGGGGCGAAGCGCGACACCCATTCGGCGATGTCGGCCTCCTTCAGCAGGGGGTTGCGGTGCGGCTGCGGCAGCAAAAAGCCCACCGAAAGGTAGAAGGGCATGCCGGTCTCCCCCTCCACCGCCGGGGCCACCTCGTCCACCTCCTCCAGCACCAGCGAAAGCAGGCGCTGGAGGCGGGGCGGGTCGAACAGCTCGTAGCTGTCGTCGCCCTCCATCTGTTCCAGCTCGTGCTCCACCAGGTCGAAGGCCTCGCCGTCCACGCGGGCCTGCTCGCGGGCCTCCTGCTCCTCGCCCAGCAGCAGGGCCGCCAGCTCCTCCAGCCCCTCCCCGCCCCGGCCGGCCCTGGGGCGCAGCCAGGCCTTCAGCTCGTCCAGGGGCAGCAGGCTGAACCACTGGGCGTCCTTTTCCTGGTCCACCACGTGCCCGCTCTCCAGCAGCTGGCTGACGAACTCCGGGACCAGCAGCGCCGAATCCAGGCGCAGCCCGAAATCCGGGACCGCTTCCGCCACTTGCACCCCATGCCATGTTTCCGCCATGCCGTCCCCCCTGTTTCCGAGCCTCTTTCCCGCCCGGCTCAGAACTGCTCGCGCCACTCGTAGGCCTTGCCGTTGACGGCCCGGGCCGCCTCCACCATCTTCGGGTAGGGCCCGTCGGCCACGCTGACGAAGCCGGTGTTGCCGTTGAAGGGCCAGTCCGCGCCGCCGGTCAGGGGCTCGTCCAGAAAGCGGTACCACTGGCAGCCCACCAGGCTGGCCTGCTCGGCCACGCTGAGCACGTAGTCCTGGTATTGTTCGGCCCGGTCGAGCTGGTCGTCGGCCGGCTGCGCCCCGGGCGAAAGCGGGCCCCTGTCCTGGGCGCCGAAGGAAAAGCCCGTCACCAGGCAGGGCCGGCCCAGGTCCGAAAGGAAGCCCCATTCCCGCGGGTCCAGCTTGGGGCCCTCGTAGTCGAAGCAGACCACGTCGCAGTACTGGGCCGCCTCCTGAAGCACCTGCAGCCCGGGCCCCTGGGGGTCGGCCGGCTGGCCCTGGAAGCGGCAGCCCAGGTAGAGGTGGTTGGGGTCGGCCTGGCGCAGCGCCGACGACACGGCCTCGAAGTAGCGGTCGGCCAGGGCCCGCGTCATCAGAGCCAGGTCGGCCCGCACGCCCTGGCTGAGGGCTCCCTTGGGCGCCAGGGGGTTCTGCAGCACGTCCTGCCAGCTGGACGCGCCCAGCTGCCAGGCCGCGTCCAGGTTGTCGACGTCCTGGTAGCGGCGCCGCAGGATCTCCACCATGGCCTGCTTGGCCGGGGACGAGGCGCCGCGCGAAAGGGCCTCCAGCGCCAGGCCGTAGGACTGGCGGCCTTGCTGGGCCCCCCAGGCCGGCCAGGGCAGGTCGGAATCCACCAGGTAGCCCAGGCACCAGGGGTCGTCGCGGTGCGGCGCCGCCAGCGCCAGCAGCGTGGACCGGGCCGCCAGGGAGAAGCGCGGGTCAAAGGGGTCCGGCATGGGCCGCTGCCCGGGCCGGGCAGCCGGCAGGGTGGCGAAGGGCCCGGTGATGTCGGCCCGCACGATGTAGGGCACGGACTTCATGCCGAAAAGGGCCGGGTCGGCCCCCGGCCCCAGGGTGTTGAAGCCCCAGGATTTCAGGCGCTTCAGCGCGAAGGAGCGCCAGTCGCCCTCCCAGCCCGCGCCGTACTCGCGCCGCAGGTTGGCCGCGTAGAAATTGAAGGAGCGCGGCCCCCAGCAGTCGGCAAAGGGCCCGCGCCGCGCCGGCAGCCACGAAAACAGCGCCTCGCGCCCGGGCACCTGGGTGGCTCCCGTGCCCGGGTCCACCCCGTCCATGCCCAGCGAGAAGAACAGGTGCCCCTGGGGGGTCACCAGCCACCACTTGCCCTGCCGCTGGGTCGTGCCGAAGAAGGCCCGCGGCGCCAGCGCGGGGCCCTCCAGCCAGCCGCCGTAGGCGTCCAGGCCGCCCAGCGAAGGGAACCCGCGCACCTGGGCCTCCTCCTGCAGGCGCAGGCGCGGCAGCGCGGCCGCGGACTTCAGCTTGCCCGGCCAGTCGTCCAGGGCGTACTGGCCGAACTCGTCGACCATGCCGGTGGTGGTCAGCGGAACCAGGCGCAGGTTGTCCAGGTAAAGGGTCCTGCCCCGGCCGCCCCGGGCCAGGCCCAGGCGAAGCCCGGCGACGCAAGCCGGGTCGATCCGGCCGCGGGCCTGAAGCACCTGGGCTCCCGGCAGGCGCAGGTCGCCGCCCAGGCCCAGGCTGGCCGGGTCGGGCAGGTCCAGGGGCAGCACGAAGGTGGTCTCGCGCCCCGGGGCCGCCAGCCCGGACCCCAGGCGCGGGCCCCGCGGCGCCGCGCCGGCCGTGGGGCTGGCCGGGCCGGGCGCCGGGCCTCCGCCTTCCACCTCCACGCGCAGGGGCAGGGCCTGGGTGCCGGGATTGTAGGCGTCGAAGGCCAGGGCGCCGAAGCCGCGCCAGTCCATGGCCGCGCCCGTCCGGAAGCCGAAGCCGGGATTGGAATTGCCGTCGAAATCCACGCGCAGGCTGTGGCCGCCCTGGGTGGCGTGCAGGTCCGAAAGGGCCAGGCTGCAGCCCCGGGCCTTCAGCCTGGAAAGCTCGGCGGGGTATTCAAAGGAGGCCAGCAGGGGCCCGCAGGGGCGCCCCGGGCGGACCTGGGCCGGGGCGGGGGAGGAGGCGGTGCCGGTGGCGCGGAGGGGCTCGGAGGGGCGGGGGGCCCCGGCGCGCAGCGCCCCGGCCAAAAGCAGGGCCGCCACCCCGGTCGGCAGGCCCCTGAAACGGCGCGTCTTCGCGCGAAAGGGCATGGTCATTCCCACTCGATGGTGGCGGGCGGCTTGCTGGAGATGTCGTAGACCACCCGGTTGATTCCCTTCACTTCGTTGATGATCCGGTTGGAGATGGTGCCCAGCAGCTCCTTGGGCAGGTCGGCCCAGTCGGCCGTCATGGCGTCCAGGCTGGTGACGGCGCGCACGGCGCAGGTGTACTCGTAGGTGCGCTCGTCGCCCATCACGCCCACGGACTTCACCGGCAGCAGCACGGCGAAGCTCTGCCACAGGCGGCGGTACCAGCCGGCCTTCTTGACCTCGTCCTGCACCACGGCGTCGGCCTCCCTCAGCAGGCGGCAGCGCTCGGGGGTCACCTCGCCCACGATGCGCACCCCCAGGCCCGGGCCGGGGAAGGGCTGCCTCCACACCATCTCCTGGGGCATGCCCAGCTGCTCGCCCAGGCGCCGCACCTCGTCCTTGAACAGCTCGCGCAGGGGCTCCACCAGCTGGAAGCGCATGTTTTTGGGCAGGCCGCCCACGTTGTGGTGGCTCTTGATCACGGCCGAGGGCCCCTTGGTGGACACCGATTCGATGACGTCGGGGTAGAGCGTGCCCTGGCCCAGGAAGTCGAAGCGCCCCAGCCTGGCGGATTCGCGGTCGAAGACCTCCACGAAGGTGGCCCCGATGATCTTGCGCTTCTTTTCCGGGTCCAGCACGCCCTTCAGGCGCTTCAGGAACAGCGCCGACGCGTCCACCACCTTCAGGTTCATGCGGTAGTGGCTGCGGAAGACCTTCTCCACCTTCTTCGCCTCGTCCTTGCGCAGCAGCCCGTTGTCCACGAAACAGCAGGTGAGCTGGCCGCCCAGGGCCTTGTGCAGCAGCACGGCCGCCACCGACGAATCCACGCCGCCCGAAAGCCCCAGCAGCACCTTTTTCTTCCCCACCTTCTGCCTCAGGCCGGCCACCGATTCGCGCACGAAATTGGCCATCGTCCAGGTGGGCCGGCAGCCGCAGACCTTGAAGGCGAAGTTGCGAAGCATGTCGGTGCCGCGCGGCGTGTGGGCCACCTCGGGGTGGAACTGGATGGCGTGCAGGCCGCGCCCGAAGTCGGCCATGGCCGCCAGGGGCGTGCTGGCCGTGCGGGCCGTGGCCTGGAAGCCGCGCGGCAGCCGGGCCACGTGGTCGCCGTGGCTCATCCACACGGGCATGGACCTGGGCAGGCCGGCGAAGACCCCCCGGCCCTTCAGCACCTTCAGGGGCGCGTGTCCGAACTCGCGCTCCCTGGCCCCCTGCACCTTTCCGCCCAGCAGGTGGGCCATCAGCTGCATGCCGTAGCAGATGCCCAGCACGGGGACGCCCAGGTCAAAAAGGCCGGCATCCACCTTGGGCGCGCCCTTGCCGTACACGCTGGCCGGCCCGCCCGAAAGGATGATGCCCCTGGGTTGCATGGCGCGGACATTCTCCAGGGACAAGTGGAAGGGATGGATTTCGCAGTACACCCCGGCCTCGCGCACCCGCCGGGCGATCAACTGCGTCACCTGGGAGCCGAAGTCGAGGATGAGGAGCATCTGGGTGGGTTGGTTCATTCCATGCCTTTCAGCATTTTTTCGAGTTGGGGTCCGGGAAACAAATCTCCGTAAAACCGCGCGAACAGCTTCCGTTTCAACTCAGGCTCCGACGCTCCGGGATTCTGCGCCTTGGTGCCGGCAAGACAGAGTTTTCTGGCGCTGTCGAACATGCCCAACCCCATGCGAAGCCTCTCCGCCCCGCTCCTGGACATCAGCATGGCCCGGAACCTCTTTTCGGTTTCCGCGGAAGTATCGGTCACGGCAGCACCTCATGAAGCAACCCTGTCACACCCAGTTCCACGGCCCATTTTCGCAGGTACCCAACCTCCATGGAGGGCTGGCTTTGAACCAGGTTCCTGCAATCCCTCAGCTGCACCTCGGAACGGCTGTCCTTGGCCCACCAAAGCTTGGAAAGCAGAAGGTCTTCCGGCGCCGCCAGCCATATCTCCAGGCCCGGTTCGATCTCGACCCTCCTCCGCCTCCTGAACTCCTCCACCCGGTAGGCCTGGTTCTTTCTCACGATAAAGTCGGCCTTGATCATCCATTCACGGTGGATGAGGTTGAACATACCCCGGCGCCTGACTTCGGACAATACCGTTTCCTTTTCGAGATAAAAATCCGCTTCGAAAAGGGAGCAAAACGGCCCTGCCTGCGCCTCCTCCAGCTCCACGACCAGGTCGATGTCCCTGGTCATGCGCGG
>JAJYGY010000182.1 GCA_021790555.1 bacterium | reverse complement strand
ATCTATGACGGCTTTTCTCACGCGCTGCATGCTGCCTCCTTGGTTGGACGGGTTTTCGTGGACGGAGTCGAGGATTGGGCAGCCAGCTTCCTACTTGGGATGGTCCCCCTCGAGCTTGAACGAAACGGCCTTGGCCAGGTATTCGCGGATCTCGCTGGAACTGGAAAGCTCCAGCACCTCCCGCGCGATCCTGCGGGCGTCCGAAAAATCCACCGACCGGATCATCCGCTTCACTTCCGGGATGGAGACGGCCGACGTGGAGAATTCGTCCAGGCCCATGCCCAGCAGGATGAGGGTGAAGAGCGGGTCCCCCGCCATCTCGCCGCACAGTCCCACCCAGATCTTCTGCTGGTGGGCGGCGTGAATGACCCCCTGGATGGTGCGCAGGATGGCCGGATGCAGGGGGTCGTAGAGGTAGGCGATGCGCTCGTTGGCGCGGTCCACCGCCATGGTGTACTGGATGAGGTCGTTGGTGCCGATGGAGAAGAAGTCCACCTCCTTGGCCAGCAGGTCCGCCGTCAGGGCCGCAGAGGGGACCTCGATCATGGCGCCGACCTCCATGCCCGCGTCGAAGGGGATCTGGCGCTTCTGCAGGTCCTGCTTGACCTCGCGCAGAAGGGCCAGGGCCTTGCGCAGCTCCTCCAGGCCCGAGATCATCGGGAACATGATCTTCACCTTGCCGAAATGGCTGGCCCGCAGCACGGCCCGCAGCTGCACCTTGAAGATGTAGGGGTGGGCCAGGCAAAGCCGGATGGCCCGCAGGCCCAGGAAGGGGTTCATCTCCGAAGCCATGCCCAGGTGCGACAGGAACTTGTCCCCCCCGATGTCCAGCGTGCGGATGACCACGGGATGGGGGTGGCAGATCTTGCAGGCAAGGCGGTAGGCCTCGAACTGCTCCTCCTCGGTGGGCAGGTTGTTGCGGTTGAGGAAGAGGAACTCCGTGCGGAACAGGCCCACCCCCTCGGCGCCGCGTCCGACGGCCTGGCGGGCCTCCTCGGGAAGCTCGATGTTGGCGGCCAGGATGACCCGGGTGCCGTCCTTGGTCTGGGCCGGAAGCCGGCGCAGGCGCTTCAGCTCCTGTTCCTGGGCCTGAAGGTCGCGCTGTTTCTGGCGGAAAAGGGCCAGTTCCTTCTTGTCGGGGTTGCAGGCCACCGTGCCGTTGGTGCCGTCCAGCACCAGGATGTCGCCGTTCTTGACCCGGTGGCTGAGGCTCTCCAGGCCCACCACGGCCGGGATCTCCATCGTCCTCGCCATGATGGCCGTGTGGGAGGTGCGCCCCCCGGCGTCGGTGGCGAAGCCCATCACCTTGCTCAGGTCCATCTGGGCGGTTTCCGAGGGCCCCAGCTCGCGCGCCACCACGATGACGGGCTTGTCCAGCAGGGCCAGCGTCTCGGCCTTGCTGTTGCTCAGGTTGCGGATGAGGCGCCGCCCCACGTCGCGGATGTCGACGTAGCGGTCGCGCAGGGCCGGGTCCTGGGCGGCCTCGAACAGGGCCACGTAGCGTTCCAGGAACTGCTGCACCACCCATTCGGCGTTGAGCTTCTCGCGCCGGATCTGCTCGGAGGTCTCCACGATGAGGGTGGGGTCGTCCAGGAACATGAGGTAGGCGTGGAAGATGGCGGCCTGCCGCTCCCCCATCTCCGAAGAGACCTTGCGCTTCAGCTCGAAAATCTCGTCCTTGGTGCGGTGCAGGGCCCCGCGCAGCCGCTCCACCTCGCGCTCCACGTGGTTCTCCTGCACCTTCAGCCTGCGGACCTCCACGTCGTTGGGGTCCAGCAGCAGTGCCTTTCCGATGACGATTCCCGGCGAAACGCCGATGCCCTGAAACATGAAAAACTCCATCCGGAAAAAAATCCCCTCTTCCCTCCGCCCGCCCTATTCCTTCTCGCCGAATCGGTTGGCGGCCAGCTTGGCCAGCGCGTCCAGGCAGGCCGCGGCGTCGTCGCCCTTGGTTTCCACCTTGATCCTGGAACCCCGCGTGGCCACCAGGGTCATGACGCCCATGATGCTCTTGCCGTTGACCGCGCGCCCGTCCTTGGCGACCGTCACCTCGCAGCGGAACCGGTTGGCGGCCTGCACGAACTGGGCGGCGGCCCTCAGGTGCAGCCCCAGCTTGTTGATGATCTCGATTTCTCGGACGTTGTTCATCCCCTCACCTGAAAATTCGGCCGAGGAAAAACCCGGCCAGGAACCCGACCGCGACGGAAATCAGGAGCGCGCGGGTGGGGCTGCTTTTCTTCCTTAAAAGTGTGAAAAAGAACGCGCCCAGGGCCATGCCCAGGACATCCGCCCAACCCGCGGCGTGGACGCCGTGCTGGAACAGGGGCGACCGGTCCCAGGTGGCCAGGAGGCCCCCCAGCACCAGCAGCCCGGCCCGGCGCATCCAGCGGGCGGCCTTCTGCACCTCCAGGCGCCTCAAAAAGTCGATCACCCCGGGCCCGGCGCGGTAGCCCCTGAAGATCCCGAAAAAGCGGATGCCCAGGTGGGGCAGGTTGAACAGGGCCAGGAAAAGCGCCACCCCGGCCACGGTGACGCCCCCCGAGGCCGGCAGCAGCCAGATCAGGGCCAGGGCCGTCAGGGCGGCCAGCGGCCGCAGCGTGGCCCAGAAGAAGCGGTCGCCCAGGGCCGCCAGGGGGCCCATCATGCCCATCTTGATGGACGAGATTTCCGCCTCGCCCGCGACGGCGTCGCCGCCCCCCCTGGCCAGCCGCTCCTCGGCGGCGATGGCGCAGCCCAGGATGGGGCTGGCCAGGTAGGGGTGGGTGTTGAAGAACTCCAGGTGGCGCTTCATCGCCCCGGACCTTCCCTCGGCGTCCGGATACAGGCGCTTGAGGGCCGGCCACAGGCAGAAAGCCCAGCCCAGGTTCTGCATGCGCTCGAAATTCCAGCCGCACTGCAGGAAAAAGCTGCGCAGGCCGATCCACCAAAGCAGCGCCGGGTTGATCCCCTTTTTCGAACTTTCCATGTCCAAGCCAGCGAGTGAAGGCCTAGGACCTGCCCCTTCGTTCCAGCCACCAGGGGACGCACAACCCCATCGCGGCCAGGGCCGCGAAAATCCAGGCGCCCGGCAGGTGGAGGACGTCCGACATCAGCCTGGCCACCCCGAAACCGGCGGCCAGGAAGACCCAGGCCCTCTTTTCCCAGAACAGGTCGGCCAGGATGGCGAGGCCCAGCATCAGCATCAGGCCGTAGACCAGCGACAGGCTCGTCCAGGTCCAGGCCGGCAGAAGCCCCAGCGCCCCCGAAAGCAGCGGAACGGCCAGCTCCAGCGAGGCCCAGGAAAGCAGGGCCGTCTTGAGGAAAAAGCCCGGCAGCGTGGCCGCCGGAACCAGCGACACCGCGCCGGGACTGCCGGCCGCCACCCGGCGGTCCACCCAGTGGGTCACCACCACGTCCAGCCGCCTCACCTGGGTTTCCAGGGCCCCGCCCGCGACGGCCAGGGGGATGGACAGGATCGTCATCAGCGCCACCACCCCTTCCACGGGCACCCCCTCGGCGGCGAGGGCCGGGCATTTCAGCAGGGCCACGCTTCCCGCCACGGTGAAGGCCGTGGCCACCTGGAAGTCGGGGGGCACGAAGGCCCCCACCGGGATGACCGCCTCGGAAAGCATCTCCAGCAGGCCGCCCGCCAGGACCCCCACCTGCCAGTCCCCCAACAGCAGGCCGAAAAGGGCGCCCGCCACCAGCGGTCGGGAAAGCATGCCCTGGAAGACCGCCGTGGCGTCCAGGCCCAGGAGGCCCGCCAGCGCGCTGATACCCAGAAAATCCGACCCCAAAGGCGCCCCCTAGCGGACGGAACCCAGGCAAAGGCGGAAACCCCGCCTCTCCTCGGCTCCCGGCTCCAGGCTCATCGTCCAGTGCGGAAACACCACCGTGTTCTGGTAGACCCTCTCGAAACCGCCCTCCGACTGCGAAACCGTCTCGATGGGGAAGGCCCACAGGTCGGCCTCGCGGTCGAAGTCGAAACGGATCCTCAGGTTCAGCCATTCGTCCACCAGGGCGACCTGGGCCTGGGCCTTCTCGTCGAAGACGCTGCGGAAGACGCTGTTTTCGCGCCTGCGCCCGGCGAATTCCCAGTAGCGGTCGGGCGCGTCCCCGGCCAGCAGGCCGAAGTTGAACTCCACCCCGAAGACGAAAGGCAGGGGCCCGTCCCCGGTGTTCTTCAGCACGTAGTGGAACCCGATCTCCTGGGATTTCTCCTCGAAGTGGAACCTCTTTTCCACGCGGAAGGGCCTGGGCCGGCCGTCGTCCCAGAAGGTCCCGTCCCGCCTCATCACCAGGTCCAGGCCCCGGCCTCCCGGCCCTTTCTCCACCCGCGCGTCATAGGCGCCCTTCAGGAAGTCCCCCGATTCGGTGAAGCGGCAGTCCGAGAAGGGCCCCAGGGCCGTGTCCGGGGGCAGCAGGTGGTCCAGGGCGCTGACCCGGCGGTAGAAGTCGGTCTTCAGCCGGTCGGCCAGGCCTTCCTCCTTGGACTGCACCCGGTCGTGGATGCTGGCCACGCCGTCCCCCCCCGCCCCCGAGGCGGCCTGCGAAAGCTTGACGTGGTAGGCCTCGAAGCGCCGGGTCATGGTGTCGCCCAGGTTGACCGAGCGCAGGCGGTCGTCCAGTTCGAAGAGGCTGCCGCCCCGGGCCGGGTCGATGCCGGCCGAAAGCAGGCCGCTCTCCACCAGGATCTCCTCCACGCCGTCGGCGTCGAAGTCCCTCGTCCCGGCCTCCAGGTAGCTTTCCCTGCCCCGCAGCGCCCGGTCGGCCAGGGTTTCGGCGCGGATCAGGTGGCGGTAGTTGGCGAAGCGCAGGTGGTTGAGGTACAGGCCGCCGAAAACCCCGTGCCAGTAGGGGCAGTTGCACTGGCCCATCCACAGCTCGCGCTCCGCCTCGCCGGCCTCGGCCGCGCCGGCGGCGGCCAGGCGGGCCACCTTCTCCGAGACCAGCAGCATCTTCTTGTGCATGTTGTTGGACTCGTCGTACTTGACCTGGAAATTCCTCCAGAAGCCCCCCTTGAGGAAGGGCCCGAAATCGTCCCACTTCTGGTTCTGCTTCAGAAAGTTCTGGGCCGCCTCCAGGCGGGGGATGGTCCCGGCCGGCAGCACCCATTCCATCATCTCGGTGTAGCTGGCGGCGGGCAGGTAGACCCGCCCGAGCGGACGGCTGAGGGCCCGGTATTCGGAGAAGGTGCAGGTGTGGATCCACGCGGCGTTGTCCTCCAGGGCCTGGAAGAAACGCTCCAGCCAGCCCCTCTCGAAGACCCAGCCGTAGGTTTCGGGCCAGATTCCGAACTTCTCGCCGTCGTCGTGGATGACCGCGCAGCGCCGCCCGCCCTCGTCCGCCAGGGTCCCCAGGAAGTCGATGGTCTCCTGGGGCTCGCGGAAGGGGATGAGGTAGCGCAGCTTCTCCAGGATGGGGAAGACCTCCACGGTGCTGCCCATCTCCTCGGTGACGTAGCGGCCGGTGAGGGCCTCCCCTTCCAGCCCCGCCGCCTTGAAGTGCGAGTCGTCCACGGTGAGGAACTCCACCCCGGCCTGCTTCAGGAAGCGGGGCAGGTGGGGTTCCCAGACCCTCTCGGCCAGCCAGAAGCCCCTGGCCTCGGCCCCGAACCGGGCGCGCAGGAAGTCCGTCAGCATGCGGATCTGGCCCACCTTGTCGCGGTCCGGGATGACGGGCAGCACCGGCTCGTAGAAACCGCCCGTCATCATCTCCACCTGGCCCGACCGCGCCAGCGAGGCGATGAGGTCCAGCAGGGAGGGGTCGTGTTCCTGGAGCCATTCCAGCAGCACCCCGGTGTAGTGCAGGGTGACGTGCAGGGCGGGGTGCCTTTGCAGCACCTCCAGGAAGGGGCGGTAGGATTTCCGCACCGCCTCCTCGAAGACGTGGTCGAAATTGCCGACCGGCTGGTGGCAGTGCAGCCCCAGCAGGAAATGGATCCGCTTACCCATGCTCACCTCCCGGCAGGATCTTCAGGACGTCCACGGCCGGGTCCGAGGGAACCATCTGGACGCTCATTCCCGTTCCGGCCTCGCGGAGCTGGCGCAGGGCTTCCAGGTCCTCCCGCCCCAGCGAAATCGACTTCAACACCTGGGTCTTTCCCGGCGCGAACCGCAGGCCCCCCAGGTTCAGGGACTCCAGCGCGCCCCCCTGCTTCAGGAAGCGAAGCGCGTCCATCGGCGAGGAGAACAGCAGGATCGTCCGCTTGCCCGCCTCCACCCCGCCGGCCAGCTTGCGGGCCGCCTCGGCCACCTTGTAGATCTCCACCTGGATCTCCGGCGGCACGGCCATGGGCAGCAGGGCCCTCTGCATGGGGTCCGCGGCGATGGCGTCGTTGGCCACCACGATGCAGTTGGCCTCGAGGTGCTTCACCCAGCCCACCACCACCTGCCCGTGGATCAGGCGGTCGTCGATTCTCGCCAAGACAAGGGCCATCGTTCTCTCCACCAAACCGGAGCCGCCCCTCTCAGGGACGCAGGCGCCGGCTCATCAGCATCAGGCTCTGCCGGCCCTTTTCCTGGACCACCGCGGCCAGCTCCCCCAGCGGCAGGGAGCCGCGCAGCAGGAAGGATTCCAGCAGCACCGGAAGGGAAAGGCCCGTGAGGACCTCCCTGCCCGGGCCCAGGCAGAAGGGCAGGCTGGCGTTGCAGGGCGTGCCGCCGGGGATGTCCACCAGCACCAGCGCGCCCGCACCCCTGTCCACTGCCTGGAAGGCCTCCTTGAGGGCCCCCTGAAGGTCCTCCAGTCCCCAGTCCGGGGGCAGGCTCAGGGCCACGGCCTGCTCCTGGCGGCCGAGAATGGACTCGGCCGTCCTCATCATGCTCACTCCAAAATCCCCGTGGGTGACGATCACGATGCCCACCATGGCCCCGTCCTTTCAGATCACGATCAGCCGCATGACCGTCTTGGCCAGCTTCTTGGCGTCATGCCTCAGGTAGTCCCCGGGCGCCAGCAGCTTGGCCTTCACCAGCTTCACGCCCAGCTCCTCGGACCCCTGCCGGTCCACTTCCACCGGCGCCTGGCCCTCCCGCGAATAGCGTTTCAGGAGCGGGTCGCGGGGGTTCTCGGTGTTGGCCACGGCGTAGTCGATCAGGGAGAACCCGGCCATGCGGTGGAAGGCGCGCAGGTGGTCCGAAAGCTTGAAGCCCTCCGTCTCGCCGGGCTGGGTCATGACGTTGCAGATGTAGATCTTGATGGCCCGCGATCCGGCCACGGCCCTGGCCACCCCGGGCACCAGCAGGTTGGGCAGGATGCTGGTGAAGAGGCTTCCCGGCCCCAGCACGATCGCGTCCGCCTCGGCGATGGCCTGCATCACCTCCGGGGTGGGCTGGCAGTCCTCCGGTTCCAGGGAAAGCTGTTTGACCCTTCCGCCCGACCGGGTGATGCTGCTCTCGCCGCTCACCCGGCGCCCGTCCTCCAGCACGGCGGTCAGGCCGACCGAATCCAGCGTGACGGGCAGCACCCGCCCCGAGATCGCCAGCACCTTGCTGGAGGCCCGGATGGCCTCGCCGAAGTCGCCCGTGACCTCGCTCATGGCGGCGATGAAAAGGTTGCCGAAGCTGTGCCCCGAAAGGTCGCCCTTCTCCTTGAAGCGGTGCTGGAAGAGCTTCTGCATCAGGGGCTCGGTCTCGGCCAGGGAAACCAGGCAGTTGCGCAGGTCGCCGGGAGGCAGGATGTGCAGGTCCTGGCGCAGCCGGCCCGAGGAGCCGCCGTCGTCGGCCACCGTCACGATGGCCGTCAGGTTGTTGGTGTAGGATTTGAGCCCGGAAAGGAGGACGGGCAGCCCCGTGCCGCCGCCGATGGCAACCACCTTGGGCCCGTGGCGCAGCTTGGCCTTGGCCAGCACCACGTCCAGGAACTCCTTCTCCCTCTGCGGCATCAGGATGGTGATCAGGGCGTCGCCGAAGCGCTTCAGGGAATAGATCAGGCCCCACACGCCGAAGCCCAGGAACACGAAATCGATGAAGCGCAGGCTCTGCACCCGCCGGGTGAGCCGCTCCAGCGTGCGCGGGCGCATGACCTCCACCTGGATGCCCTGGAAGGCCTGTCCCATCACCCCGCTGAGGCCCACGGCCAGCACGAAGGCGCTGAATACCAGAAGAAAGCCCCAGCGCTTGATCTTCAGCCCCGGGGAAAACCACTTCGTCCACTTGGGCATGATTCCCTTCCCGCTTATTTTTCCGGCTTTTGGCCCATCCATTCCATGACCTTGCGGTTGAAGAGCTGGGCGGAATGGTGCCCCGAACGCTTCAGCCTCTGGTTCATCGCCGCCACCTCCAGGATGACGGAAAGGTTCCTTCCCGGCCGGACGGGCAGCAGCAGCGAGGGCAGGGGCACGCCCAGGATGGTGTGCGTGCGGGTGTCCAGGCCCAGGCGGTCGTATTCCTTGCCCTCCACCCATTCCTCGATCGTCACCGCCATCTCCACCGCCACCTCGCCCTTCACCGCTCCGATGCCGAAAAGCTCCTTGATGTCGATCACCCCCAGGCCCCGCACCTCCATGTGGTGGCGCAGGAGCGGGTCGCCCCAGCCCACCAGGACCTGCTCGGCCGAGCGCTTCAGGTGGACCAGGTCGTCCGCGACCAGGCGGTGGCCCCGCTTGACCAGTTCCAGGGCGCACTCGGATTTTCCGATGCCGCTCTTGCCCAGGATCAGCAGGCCCAGGCCGTAGACCTCCACCAGGGTTCCGTGGACCACCGTCTGGGGCGCCAGCTTCTCCTCCAGGTAGATCGTCAGGTCCACGATCATGCGGGTGGTGGGCAGCTTGGAGCAGAAGACCGGCACGCCTTTCTTCTGGGCGAGCTTCAGCAGGGGCGCGGGCGGCTTCAGGCCCTGGGTGACGATCAGGCAGCGGAGGGGGTAGCTGAAGAACTTTTCCAGGTGGGCCTGCCGGCGCTTGGCCGAAAGGGAGTCCAGGAAGCGCAGTTCGGTCCTGCCCAGGATCTGCATGCGCTCGTAGGCGAAGAAGTTGAAATACCCCGCCAGGGCCAGCCCGGGCCGGTAGATGTCCGGCACGGCGATGCGGTGCCTGGCCAGGCCCTTGGCGCCGGCCAGGAGGGACAGCATCATGGAGGCGCGTTTTTCCTGGTAGAAATCCTGCAGGCTCAGTTCAGCCACGGCGGCGCTCCCCGGGAAGGCCCGCGGTCGCCGGAAGAAAGGCCCCACACGAAAGCGCCCCGGCCGCTCCTTCGTCAGACGCGGAAGGAAACAAGCCGGGGCGCCACTCGGCATGGGGGGCTTTTTCCTGGCGGGGGCTAATGTTTCGCCTTCTCTTCATCCTCGATGACCTTGACGATCTCGTCCCTGGCCTGGGCGGACATCAGGGCCTTGCGGAAGTACTTGTCCTTCAGCAGCCCGGAAATCCTGGCCAGGGCCTTCAGGTGCGCGCCGGCCGAGCCTTCCGGGGCCACCAGCATGAAGAAGAGGTGGACCGGCTCCCCGTCCAGGGCCTCGAAGGGCACCCCCTGGCGGGACAGGCCGAACACGGCGCAGAGGCTCCTGACCGCGTCGGACTTGCCGTGGGGGATGGCGATGCCCTGGCCGATGCCGGTGGAGCCGAGTTCCTCCCGCTCCAGCAGCACCTCCAGGACCTTCTTCTTGTCCGTCACCTTCCCCTGCCGGGCCAGGACCTCGATCAGCTCCTCCAGGACCTGCCTTTTGCCGGAGGCCTTCAGGCCGACTTCAATGGAATCTTCCGAAAGAAAATCCAGGATTCTCATGCTTGTGTCTTCTCCAGGAGACCGGCCGCCCGGCTCAAAGGGACTCCACCAGGCCCAGGCTGCCGTCCTTGCGGCGGAACACCACGTTGAAGAGCTTGTTCTTGGAATTGACGAAGGCCAGCACCTCGCCGTCCCCGGCCCGGAATTCCATCAGGGCCTCCTCCAGGCTCATGGGCTTGGGCGCGAAGGCCTTCACCCGCACCACCTTCTCGCGGGGGGCCTCCTCGGGAAGTTCCCGCGCCGGCTCCAGGCTGTCGGCCGGAGACAGGCCCCGCACGCTGGCGGGCCGGCCGCGGTGGCGCCGCGAGGACTGGGAACGCTGCTTCTCCTTCTCCCGCGAGGCCTGCTGGCTGATGGCCTGGGTGACCTCCTCGATGGAGGCGTACATGTCCTTGGTGGTCTTCTTGGCCGCGATGTGCTTGCCCCCGGCCTTCAGGGTCACCTCGGCGGTGTGGCGGTACTTCTCCACGCTCAGGATCACGCGGACTTCGCGCACCCCTGAAAAGAACTCCTCCAGCTTGGAGACCTTTTTCTCGACAAAATCCCGCAGGCTGGAGGTGACTTCGACGTGCCTTCCCGTGATGGCTATTTTCACCCTGGCTCCAAAAAAAGTACCCGGAAACGGCCAAAAATGCCGCCATTTTAAAGATTTTCCAGAATCTATCACAGGCCCCGGAAAACTGTCAATGGGAACCGTCGGCCGCCCCGGCGCTTCAGCCCGCACCCGCGCCCGCCTACCTGGGGGAGGATTCCTGGGCCACCCGTTTCCTCTGGTGGGCCGGAAGGATGCGCATCTCCTCGCGGTACTTGGCCACCGTCCTGCGGGCGATGCGGATCCCCTGCCCCTTCATCAGCTCGGCCAGGCGCTGGTCCGAGTGGGGGTCCTGGGGGGGCTCGGTTTCCACCAGCTGCCTCAGCTTTTCCTTCACCGCGGGGGTCGAGGCGCTGCCGCCCTGGTCGGTGCCCAGCCCCCCGGAAAAGAAGAACTTCATCTCGAAGATCCCCCGGGGGGTCTGCACGTGCTTGTTGGTCGTCACGCGCGAGATGGTGGACTCGTGCAGGCCCGTCTGGGCGGCGATCTCCTTCAGCGTGAGGGGGCGGAAGGCGGGCAGCCCGTGGTCCAGGAAGCCCTTCTGGTGCTCCACGATGCTCTCCACCACCCTCTGCAGGGTGCGCTTGCGCTGCTCGATGCTCTTGATCAGCCAGAGGGCCGACTGGTATTTCTCGTTGAGGTAGGCCCGCGTGTTCTCGTGCTCGGCCCCGGCGGCCTTCAGCATCTTCTTGTAGTACTGGTTGATCGCCAGCTTGGGGAGCTGGGCGTCGGGCACGCTGACCTGGTAGTTGCCGTCGGCGTCCTTCTCCACCTCGGCGTCGACGGTGATGGCGGGGTTGGCCACCCATCCGAAGGCGCGGCCCGGCATGGGCTCCAGGGCGCCCAGCACGCGCAGCGCCTCTTCCATCTCGCCGGGGCCGGCCTTCAGTTCCTGGCCCAGCTCGGCGTAACGGCGTTTTTCCAGGTCCTTGAGGTGGTCCGAAGCCAGCCGCCAGGCCAGCGAATTCCTCAGCCCCTGGCTGGAGAGCTGCAGCAGCAGGCATTCCCTGAGGTCGCGGGCCGCCACCCCGGCCGGGTCGAAGCCCTGCACCAGGTTCAGGGCCGCGTAGAGGTCCCGGGAGGGGATCCCGGAGCGCCGCCCGATCTCCTCCAGCGGGGTGGACAGGTAGCCCCTCTCGTCCACGG
Organism: bacterium; assembly: GCA_021790555.1. GTDB lineage: Bacteria > Oederibacteriota > JAJYGY01 > JAJYGY01 > JAJYGY01 > JAJYGY01. Next base: position 927 of record JAJYGY010000182.1, on the reverse strand, counting down.
CCCCCACGATCTCCTCGGCCGCCGCCCTGGCCGCGCCTTCCAGTTCCGCCGCCTCCAGCTGGGCCATCAGGTGCTCCTGCAGGCTCTCGGGCCGGGTCAGGAAACTCTCGAAGCCCTCCTTGTCGTCGTCGCCGGATTCCCTGGCGTAGCCGTAGTCCGTGCCGTTGTCGTCGAAATAGTCCTCCCAGCTTTCATCCGCCACGGTGCCTTTCTCGTCGATGCGCACCTCGTCCTTGGCCGGCGCGGCGGGCGCCTCAGGGGGTTCCTCCTCGCGGGGGGATTCCCGCGCGGGCTCCTCGTCCACAGCCTCGCCGGCCTCGCCTTCCCGGGCCGCTTCCTCCGGGGCCGCTTCCACGGGCTCGGAGGATTCGCCCTCCTCCACGGCCGCCTCCTCGCTGCCGGCCTCCTCCAGCATCGGGTTTTCCGAACATTCCTGCTGCACCAGCGAGGCCAGTTCCAGGTTGTTGAGCTGGAGCACCTTCAGCGCCTGCTGGAGCATGGGCGTCATCACCAGTTTCTGCTGCTGCTTCAGTTGCAGGCTTGTGTTCAGGGCCACGGCGTGCTCTCAGAACCGGTAGGTACGAAATTTGGAATTGCAATTTTCATGCCCTTCAACCGCGCGCGCCAATGCCCGCGCCGGCCCGCGCGGCGCATCTTTCAGCGGCTCCCCGAGACCCATTGCAGGGGATTGACCGCGAACCCGTTGAGCATCATCTGCCAATGCAGGTGCGGGCCCGTGGCGATTCCCAGGCTTCCCACCTTCCCCAGAGGCTGGCCCTTTTTCAGGACCTGTCCCTTCTCGACCAAAATCCTGCTCAAGTGGAAATAGCAGGTCCTCAATCCGTCGCCGTGGTCGAGCACCACGGCCCCGCCATAGGCCTTCAAAAAACCCGCGAACTTCACCCGGCCGTGGTTGGCGGCCCGCAC
>JAJYGY010000119.1 GCA_021790555.1 bacterium | reverse complement strand
GGCCGGGGAGGCGTCCGCGTCCAGCCCCACGGCGCGCGTGACCGGCCGGGTCCACGCGCTGGGCTCCCCGGACCCTGTGCTGGGCGCCGTGGTGCGGTTGGAGGGCACCCAGGCCTTCGCCACCACCGGCGAGGACGGCCGCTACGCCTTGGAGGGCCGGGCCGGGATCTGGGACCTGGTGTTTTCGGCCCAGGGTTTCGCCCCGGTGAAGCGGTCCGTGGTCCTGGCGCCGGGCCAGCGGCGGGTCCTGGATGTCGCCATGGACCCCTCCTCCTTCCAGGCCCCGGCCGTCACCGTGCGGGGCCGGCGCGAGGCGCCCCAGGCCGTGCAGGCCTCGGTGAGCCGGCGCCAGATCAAGGAGATTCCGGGCACCTTCGGCGACGCCCTGCGGGCCGCCCAGACCCTGCCCGGGGTGGCCATGCCCGACGACTATTCCGGCCAATTGCTGGTGCAGGGGGCCGGCCCCAGCGACAACCTCTACCTGATCGACAACCTGCCCTGGCCCATCCCCTTCCATTTCGGCGGCATCGTTTCCACGGTGGACCCCAACCTGCTGGATTCCGTCAACCTTTACGAGGCCGGGTACGGAGCCCGCTGGGGAGGCTCGCTGGCCTCGGTGCTGGACGCCCGCACCCGGGCGCCGGATTCGGACAGGGTGCACCTGGACGCGGACCTGAGCTTCCTGGGCGCGGACGCGTCGGTGGAGGGGCCCACCGGCTGGGGCAACTCCACCTTCAGCCTGGAGGGCCGGCGCAGCCTGCTGGAGGCGCTGTCGCGGCTGGTCCCCTTCAGCCCGGTGCCCTACTACTGGGACGGCGGCGGCTCCTTCAACTTCAGCCCCGGGCCCCACGACCAGGTGCAGGTGCTGGCCCTGGCCTCGCGCGACAGCCTCGCCATCAACACCACCGATACCTCCCTGAGCGCCACGGCCGGATCCACCACCATCCGCGACGACACGGGATACCAGGTTCTCGGCGTCAACTGGGTGGACGACCGCCTGCCGGGAATCACCTCCACCTTCACGCCCTACGTGGAAAGGGTGGACAGCCTGTTCAGCTTCGGCAGCTTTTCCGACGACACCACCCGCACCACCCTGGGGCTGAAGGAGGAGGCGGACTGGCGGGCCGGAACCTGGCTGGGCATGGACCACCAGGTGTCCTTCGGCGGGGACCTGGAGTCGTCCTCCTACGCGTTCTACGGCTACTTCCCGCGCGTCACCGCCACCTCGGGGGTGACCTTCAGCGACCTGACCAACATGGCCGCCACGGCCTCCACGGTGACGGCCTCCACCCTGGCCGGATACGCCTACCTGCAGGACCGCGCGCGGGTGCTGCCCGGCTGGACGCTCACGCTGGGGCTGCACTACGACAAGGGCAGCACCGTGGCCGGGGACGCCCTGGAACCCAGGGCCAGCCTGGACTGGGATTTCGACCCCGCCACCCGCTGGACCCTGGCCTGGGGCCTCTACGCCCAGGCCCCCGGGCCCATGCAGGTCAATCCCCAGTACGGGAACCCGGGGCTTTCCTACCAGTGGGCACGGCACGTGGTGCTGGGCCTGGAAAAGAGCTTCGGGTTGGGGCTGTCGGGCAAGGCCGACGTCTACTACAAGACCCTCGGCGGCCTGGTGGTCCGGGACCCCGCGAATCCCGGCCTTTACGACAACGCCGGCATCGGGGACGCGCGGGGACTGGACCTTTCGCTGAAGGAGGAGATGGGGGAGCGGTTCTTCGGCTGGATCTCCTATTCACTTTCGAAATCCGAGAGAAACAACCCCCTGAGCCAGGGATGGACCCCCTACGCCTACGACCAGCCCGACATCCTGAACGTGGTGGCCAGCTACAGCCCCGATCCGGGCTGGACCCTGGGGGCCAAGCTGCGCTACAACTCGGGGCCCCTGATCGAGCCGCCCGGCACCAACCAGTACACCCGGCGCCTGGACGACTACCTGCGCCTGGACGTGCAGGCCGACCACACCTGGCGCTTCAACACCTGGAGCCTGCGGCTCTACGGCGGCGTCCTCAACCTGCTCAACCGGGCCAACCCCTCGGGAGAGTACACCAACGCCCTCACCGGGCAGACCGAAACCACCTACGACCTTCCGCGCCTGCCCAACCTGGGCCTCGAGGCCACCTACTGACCCTTCCGGGAGAGACATGATCCAACTGCTGATGAACGCCGCCATGGTGGGCGACACCTGGGTGATCATCCTTCTGCTGCTGGCCAGCCTGCTTTCGGTGGCCATCATGTACGAGCGCTGGAGGCTGTTCCGGGCCGGGAAGGTGGACCTGGCCGCGCTGATGGACGGCATCGCCGCCTGCCTGGGGAGGCACGACGTGGAGGGCGCCCTGGCCCTGGCCAGGAAATCGGAAAGCGTGGAGGGGAGGGTGGCGGCGGCGGGCATCGAGCAGTTTCCCAAGGGCCCGGCGGCCGTGGAGGAGGTGATGACCTCGCGCGTGATCCAGGAAAGGCTGGCCCTGGAGCGCAACCTGATCGTCCTCGGCACCCTGGGCAACAACGCGCCCTTCCTGGGCCTGTTCGGCACGGTGCTGGGCATCATCAAGGCCTTCCACGACCTGGCGCTTTCGGGCAGCGCCGGGGCCTCGGTGGTGATGGCCGGCATCTCCTCGGCCCTGATCTGCACGGCCCTGGGGATCCTGGTGGCCCTGCCCGCGGTCATCGCCAACAACAGCTTCCAGTCCCTGCTCAAGCGCAGGATGTCCAATTCGGAAAGCCTGTCCAGGATCCTGCTGGGATACCTGAAAACCGAGAAACCCTGAGGGGGAGGCCATGCAGAACGACAACGACGACGCCTTCGTCACGGGCATCAACGTCACGCCCATGGTGGACATCGTGCTGGTGCTGCTGATCATCTTCATGGTCACCACCAGCCTGGTGCAGAACACGGGCCTGAAGGTGAACCTGCCCAAGGCCAAGGCGGCCCAGGACACCGAGATGGCCAGCGTCACCCTGGCCCTGGACGCCCGGGGAAACCTGAGCCTGGACGACAAGCCCCTGGCCGAGGCCGGCCTGGTGGCCGCCCTGGAGGACAAGGCAAGGGCCAACCCGGAATTGAGGGTGGTGCTGCGGGCCGACAAGTCCCTGGACTACGGCAGGGTGGTCCGGGCGCTGGACGAGGTGAAGCAGGCCGGCATCAGCCGGGTGGCCCTGGCCGCGGAACGCTGAGCCGTGCGCCCGCCCAAGGCCCGCTTTTCCCCCTTCTGGCAGGGAGCCGGATTCTCGGTCCTGGTGCATGCCGCTCTCCTGGCGCTGCTGTACTTCCTGTTCGTCTTCCAGTGGCGCCGGCCCGTGACCGTGCAGCTGGACCTTTCCATGCTGCCTCCCCCGCCTTCGGAGCCCCCTCTGCCCGCCTTCCGGCCCAGGCCGCGTGATTCCGCGGCGCCGGCGCCACGGCCCATGACCCGGACGGCCCAGCCCGGGGCCGAGGCGCCCCCGGCCTGCCCGCCGCCCTGCCCCCGGACCCCCGGGGCCTACCTCCCGGCCGCCCTGGCGGCCCAGGGGCCCCGCTGGGTTTCGGGTTTCATCCAGGACAGCGACTATCCCAGGCTGGCCCAGAAGAGCGGGCAGGACGGCCTGGTGGTCCTGGCCGTTTACCTGGACGCCTCGGGGATGGTGCGCGAGGTGGACCTGCTGAAGGGAAGCTACCCCGTGCTCAACGAAGTGGCCCTGCGTAAGGTGAAGGCGGCCCGCTTCAGCCCTGCCCGCGACGCCGGGGGGAACGCCATCCCCTGCAAGCTCATCCTGCCCATCAAGTTCGAGCTGGAATGACGGGCCCGATGGCGGGACGACATTTTTGTCAGGACCCTGCGGCCGGTGCCGCCCCCAGGCGGGAAAAGCCTGGCCACCCTGGGACCTCCGAAAGCCTTTATTTTCCGCCTTTTTGCGCTCCCTTCCGTCGCCCGTGCCAGGCCTGGACCAGATTCCACGGATTCCTCCTCCCCAGGATCGGCTTGCATTTCAAGGCCGATTCCAATTTCCGCGATTCCCGGGATTGACAGGCGGCCCGTATTGGGTTGAAGTTTTGGGGGAATGGGATTATCATTCGTCCTTGATACTAACCTGGGCACTTGGGGATAAACCAGCATGGACAAACGTTTTGTCAGGAGCCAGGGGCGGGAAGCCTTCACGGGCAATGAATTGATCCTCAAGGGAAGCCTGGAAGGCGGGATCAACCTGCTGACCGGATACCCGGGCTCACCGGTGGCGGACGTTTTCGAGGCCGCCCATTCCATTTCCGATTACCTGAAGGAAAACGGGATACTGGCCCAGCTGGCCAACAACGAGGCCCTGGCCGGGGCGCGGTTGAACGGGTCCCAGTTGGAGGACCTGCGTGCCGTCGCGGTGATGAAGTCCGTGGGCTTCAACGTGGCCGCGGACGGCCTTTTCACCGGCAGCATGGGCAAGACCGGCCACCGCGGGGGCGCGGTGATCGTGGTGGGTGACGATCCCTGGTCCGACAGCACCCAGGTTCCCCAGGATTCACGCCGCCTGTCCGACCACCTCTTCATCCCCGTGCTGGAGCCCTCCACCTTCCAGGAAGTCAAGGACTGGCTGAAGCTGGCCTTCGAGCTGTCCGCGGCCTCCGACCTGTACGTCACCTACCTCATCACCACCAACCAGGCCGACGGGGGCGGCAGCGTGGAAGTCCGCGCCAACCAGCTGCCCCGGGACGCCTCGGTGCTGCGCAAGAAGAACCTGCGCACCAGCCAGATCCAGGTGGACCACAGCATCCTGCTGCCCCCGCACACCGGCCAGCGCGAGGAGGAGGCCCTCAAGGTGAAATTCCCGGCCCTGCTGCAGGCCTGCCGGGCCATGGGGCTCAACCGCCTGGTGAGGGGCAGGGAAGAGGGGGGGCTGGGCTTCATCTCGGCCGGGCTTCCCTACGCCTACCTGGAGCAGGCCCTCTCCGAATTCGGCATGGCGGGCCGCTTCCCCATCCTCAAGCTCGGCATGACCTACCCGGTGGACCCCCAGGCCGTGCGCGATTTCCTCAAGCACGCCGGCACCCTGGTGGTGGTGGAGGAGAAGCGCTCCTTCGTGGAAACCCAGGTGCGCGACATCCTTTTCGGCCTGGTCCAGGGCGGCGAGATCAAGTCCATGCCGGCCTTGTGGGGCAAGGCCTTCCCCGGGGGGCTGAAGCCCATCCCGGCCGAGCGCGGCCTCAACCCGGCCAGGCTCATGCGGCGCCTGGGCCCGCTGCTGAAGCACATGGGCCTGTCCAGTTCCCGCGTGGACGAGGAGCTGGCCTTCCTGGAAAAGCTGGCGGGGTTCGAAGTGAAGATCCCGGCCCGAACGCCCACCTTCTGCCCGGGCTGCCCGCACCGCGACTCCACCTCCGTGTTCCTGGACCTGGTGGCGGATTTCAAGAACGCCGACTACATGCGCCGCCGGCATTCCAGCGACCCCATCGACATCGTCTTCCACGGCGACGCCGGCTGCTATTCCATGCTCTACTTCGCCCCCAACCAGGCCCTGATGCACAACTATTCCGGCATGGGCCTGGGCGGCGGCACGGGCGCCGGCCTGACCCCCTTCACCACCAACAAGTCCATCACCTTCATCGGCGACGGCACCTTCTTCCATTCCGGCCTGGCGGCGGCCTCGGATTCCATCAAGAACGGCCAGGACATCCTCTACGTCATCCTGGACAACAAGACCACGGCCATGACCGGGCACCAGCCCCACCCCGGCGTGGAAGAGGACCTGATGGGCAACTTCACCTTCGCCCAGGACATCGAGAAGACCCTCAAGGGGCTGACCCAGGGCGACGACGTGTCGGTGCTGAGGGTCAACCCGGAGAGCCGCGAGGACTACCGCGCCGCGGTCGAGGACATGCTGATGGAGCCGGGGGTCAAGTTCCTCATCGCGGACAAGGAATGCGGCATCACCTACCACCGCCGCAAGCGCCGCGAGCGGTCCAGGCTGGTGGCCCAGAAGGGCTTCCTGGCGAGTGAGAAGCGCGTCAACGTCTCGGATTCGGCCTGCGAATACTGCCTGGAATGCACCCGCCTGACGGGCTGCCCGGGGCTGACCGTGGAGGACACCTCCTACGGGCCCAAGATCGCCACGGACCTCTCCAACTGCGTCAGCGACGGGGCCTGCTACCGCGTGCACGCCTGCCCCTCCTTCGAGGAGGTCACCATCCTGCGCGGACGCAAGCCCGAGGCGCCCGAACTTCCCCAGGAGTCCTCGCTGCCCCTTCCGGCGTCTCCCTCGCTGAAGGGGGACTGGAGGGCCTACCTGTGCGGCATCGGCGGCATGGGCATCGGCAGCACCACGGCGGTTCTGGTGCGCGCCGGCATGCGGCGCGGCTACTTCGTCAACTTCTGCGACAAGAAGGGCCTGGCCATCCGCAACGGCGGCGTGTATTCGCACATCGTCTTTTCCACCGACGACAAGGTGGTCTCGCCGGTGACGCCCTACGGCAAGGCCGACCTGGTGCTGGGCGTGGACCTGCTGGAGGCCGTGCGCGGGGTGGACCCCAAGTTCAACCTCCAGGTGGGGTCGCCCGAGCACAGCCACTGCGTGGTCAACACCGCCAAGACCCCCACCATCCTCTCCCTGCTGGGCAAGGACAACTTCCAGCCCAAGGACCTCGAGGCCACCCTGAAGAAGGCCAGCCGGTCCTATTTCGGCGTCAACGTCAGCCAGGTCAGCCAGAAACTGATGGGCCACACCCTCTACGCCAACACCATGATGCTGGGGCTGGCCTTCCAGTTGGGCCGGCTGCCCCTGGCCCTGGAGGACCTCCTGGGCGCCATCCAGGAGAATTTCCGCCCCGAGGAGGCCCGCCGCAACGTGCAGGCCTTCCACCTGGGGCGCGACCTGGCCCTGCACCCGGAGAAATACGGTGCCGAAAAGAAGGTCTCCCTGCAGGAGGTGGTGGACAAGAAGGCCGGCCTGCTGGGCAGCCTGCGCGCCCGCCACTACCGCGAGATGGTGGCCTCCTTCATGAAGGAGTTCAGCCACGAGCTGGAGACCCCCAAGCTGCTGGCCGAGCGGCTCTACGACCTGATCGAATGGAAGAACGTGGACTACGCCCGCCAGTACCTCAACCGCGTGCTGGAAACCCTCAAGAAGGACTCGTCGGAGTACGGCTGGGCGGCCACCAAGGCCGTGGTCAAGTACCTGCACAAGGTGATGGCCATCAAGGACGAGATCTACGTGGCCCACCTGCTCACCAGCAAGGAGAAATACGAGAAGGACCGGGAGCGCTACGGCGTGGACCCCAAGCGTGGCGACCGCATCCGCTACAAGCACTTCAATCGTCCGGCCTTCGACGTGATGGGCATGCACCTGGAGTTCCGCCTGGACAGCCGCGACTGGATGCTGCAGGTGATGAAGCGGATGAAGTTCCTGCGCGAGCTGATGCCGCAGTGGCACGCCAAGGAGAAGGCCTTCCGCGAATGGTACGCCGGCCTGGTGGACCGCTTCCGCTACCAGTCGCGCGAGCAGTACCAGAAGTGGATCAAGATCCTGGAACTGCCGGAGATGGTGCGGGGTTACCGCGACGTGCGCTACCCCCACATGGAGGCGGCCCGCAAGCTGGCCCAGGAGATCCTGGCCACGCTGGAGGCGTCCCCGCAGGCAAGCCTGGCCGCCCTGGCGGCCTAGCCGCGCCGGCGCGGGACCCTGGCGCCCCGGCCGGCCCGATTGGAAACAGCATTCCTCGATGCGCCTTTTCGTGGGGAAACTCGCATGTCCGCACCGACCGGTTCCTTGAAAAAACCTTCCGCCTTCCGGGCCCTCGCCCCGCTGCTGGCCCTGGCGTTCCTGCTCGCTGGGGTTCCGGCCGCCGCCAAGGTCTACTAGATCAACAAGGGCGTGCGCTACCACGTGGTCGACTGCATCTACCTCAGGACCAAGGACGCCCAGATGGTGGGGGCCTATCCGGTCTGGGGAAGGGAATGGATGCAGGCCTTCAAGGTGGACCAGGACGACAACGTCATGATCCGCATCGGCGACGTCTGGGGGGTGGACGACTGCCCCTACTGCAAGGACATGGTCTTCCTCAACGGCATCTCCCTGGGGAGGATTTTCGCCTCCAACAACCACAAGAGCTTCGTGGCGCCCATCGCCTTCCCGGTGAAGAAGGGAAAAACCTACACCCTCACCATCGCCAGCGTGGGCAAGGGCAAGGTGGACAACTGGCTTTTCGAGAACGTGACGGTGGAGACCGTGAAGGCCCGCCTCACCTTCCTGCAGCCCGGCCCGGTGCTGAAGAATCCGGGAGAGCCCGAGCCCGTGTTCCGAGAGCCGCCGGCCGTGCCCAGCTCCGCCGGCCCCTGCGACGACCTCCAGGAATCCACCCGCTGGCTGCTGCCCCGGGACCAGGCCGCCATGGACCTGAGCGGACCCGCCTCGGCCTTCGTTTCCACCAGCCCGGTGGCAGAGCTGCAGCCCGGCCAGACCCTGAGCTTCTCCTTCTTCGCCGGGCAGGACCAGTCCACCGACCTGGTCAGCCAGGAGCTGGACATCCTGCTGGACGACGGCAAGCCTTCGGGCTGGGTGTTCTCCTTCGCCCCCGGGAGCCCACGCATGATCCACGGAAACCTGATGCTGGACGAGCGCTACACCAGCCGCTTTTTCGAGGCGCCGGGATTCCGCGCCGGGCAGTGGAACCAGGCCAGGATCTCGTGGTGCCGCGACGGCCGCCTGCACCTTTCCATCAACGGGCAGGGGGTGTCCCAGTCCTTCGCCTCCAAGGCCAGCGACCTTCCCCTGCGCTTGCGGGCCCTGGGGCTCGAGGCGCGCTTCCGGACCGGCTCCAAAGGCCTTTAAGCTTCCACGGACAGCTTCCCCGCGCCGCCCCCGGCCTTCTCCAACTTGACCGGGGGCGGTTTTTTATTGCATCATGGGCATGGAGGCAACTGGGAAGGCGACCATGAGGATCGGCGGCATGCTGCTGGCTTGTCTGGCCTGCGCGACGGCGGCCTGGGCGGGGGGCACGGGTTCTCCCGGCGCCTCGCCACGGCCGGTTTCCACGGAGGCGGGGGCGCTCCAGGCCCCTTCCGGGACGCTGGACGGGGCGTTCCAGGGCGTCGAATCGCTGGCCCCGCCGGACTGGAGGCCGGAGGCGCAGGACGGCTTCCAGGGTCCCAGGACCCTGCTTTCCAGCGGGTTCTCGGCGGGCTCGGACGGCAGCGCCCTGTACCAGGGCCTGGTGGGCTGGCGCGCGACCCAGCACCTTTCGCTTTTCGCCCTCACCCAGGGAGGCAGCCTGGCGGCCCTCTCGGCGGGCGGCGGGACGGCCAGGGTGGCGCTTCCGGCGCTGGCGACGCTGGGCTTTGCCAGCGACGGATACCGGGTCATGGGGTGGGATGCCAGCCTGACAGGCAGCTTCACGCCCAGCCTGGGCCAGCTGGGCCTGGATCCGGCACTGTCCGCCGGAGGGTCCGCCCTGTCCGCCGCGGATTTCGGCTGGGGATCGCGGCCCGGTTTCAGCCTGGGGACCTCCTTCTCGCGCGATTGGGGTTCAGGATTTTCCACGGTGGTGTCCGTTCAAATGGAAAGAAATTCCCCGCTTTCGTACGACTCCGCGTTCGGCCCGGCCGCCTTCGGCCTTCCCGGCGCCAATCCCTGGGGGTGGTGAGTTTGGCCGCCCTCCCGCCTTGAAGTCCTCCCGATCCCGAACCGTCCTCCTCACTGGTCCGCTTGCTTGGGAGCGTCATGTCCTATAAACTCGGCGTCAGCTATTTCTCCACCCGCATCCTGCGGCATTTGAAGAACGACCTGGAGGACATCAAGAAACACCACTGCAACTTCGTGCTCCACACCTTCGACGAGCTGGACCTCTTCTACAACCTGGAAAACATGAGGCGGATCACCGAGCTGACCCACCGGGCCGGCCTCAAGGTCTACTACAGCCCCTGGGGGCTGGGAGGGATCTTCGGGGGGGAGGCCTATTCGGGATTCGTGATGCAGCACCCTTCGGCCTGCCAGGTGCTTTCCACCGGGGAGCGGGTCGGCAACGCCTGCCCCCGCCAGCCCGAGTTCCGCCGTTACGTTCGGTCGTGGATCCAGGGCGCCTCCCGGGCCGGGGGCGACGTGCTGTTCTGGGACGAACCCCACCTTTGGATCGCCGAGTGGAACGGCCGCAAGACGCGCGAAGGCGAATTTTCCTGCCGCTGCGACCTGTGCCAGAAGGACTTCAAACGGGCCTACGGCAAGGCCTTTCCCAGGGTGTGGACGAAGGAGGTGGAGGAGTTCCGGGACGAGACGCTGGTGGGATTCCTGGAATGGGCCACGAGGGAAACCAAGAAGGTCAATCCCCGGCTGAAGAACGCCGTGTGCCTGCTTCCCATGGGCGACAAGAAATGGCCCAATCCCCAGTGGGAGCACGTGGCCTCGCTGCCCAGCGTGGACATCGTGGCCACGGACCCCTACTGGAAGCAGAGGCCTTTTTCAAACCCCCAAAAGCGCCCCCTGAAGGGCTTCGTCGACCTCTACGCCGGGCGCATCGCCGACCTGGCCTCCAGGCACGGCAAGGAGGCCCAGGGATGGGTTCAGCTTTTCGCCCACGCCAAATCCGGCGAAAAGGAGATCACCCAGGCCCTGGAAATCTGGGAAAAGGCCGGGGTGAAGAACCTGGCGGCCTGGGGCTACGAGGCCTGCGCCTCGTATTCGCTGCTGGCCTGCGAGCGGCCCAAGCAGTGCTGGGACCTGGTGGGGAAGCACTTCGGAAGGCTGGCGGGGAAGAAGTGAAGGGGGCCGGGGAGGCCTCGGGCCGCCCCGGCCGGGTCTTCAGGGTTTCAACTTCATCTTTTTGGCCTGGGTCCTGACCAGTTTGAGGACCTCCTCGGGCCTGTCCACCACGCGCAGGATGGAAGGATCCTCCCTGGAGATGAACCCGCCCTCCAGGAGGGTGCCCCGGATCCAGCCCAGGAGCGGCGCCCAGTGGCGCGACCCGAAGAGGATGAGGGGGTAGCGGTCGATCTTTCCGGTCTGGACCAGGGTGGCCACTTCGAACAGCTCGTCCAGGGTTCCCAGGCCGCCCGGGAAATACACGAAGGAGAAGGCGTATTTCACGAAGAGCAGCTTGCGGGCGAAGAAGTAGCGGTTTTCCAGGTGCACGTTGAGGTAGGGATTGGGCTTCTGTTCGAAGGGGAGCTCGATGTTCAGGCCGATGGAGGGGCCCTTGTGGGGCAGGGCCCCCTTGTTGGCGGCCTCCATGATGCCCGGCCCGCCTCCGGTGATGACGCCGAAGCCGGCCCTGGCCAGCAGGTCGGCGGTCTTCTGGGCGGCCCGGTACATGGGGTCCGTGGAAGGGGTGCGGGCCGACCCGAAGATCGAGACGGCGGGGCCCAGGTCGCGCAGGTTCTCGAAGCCCTCGACGATCTCGGCCTGGATGCGCAGGACCCGCCAGGCCTCGTCGTCCATGGGGCGGCGCTGGCTTTCGTGCTTGAGAAGGTCCTTGTCGGTGGCTCCGGGCAGGCGCAGTCTGTTTTCGGAACGTTTCATGGCGGGGGGTGGCTCCAGAAGGGATGTTTGAAGGACGCCAAACCCCACGATGCTACATCAAAACGCCCCCTTTTTCCCCGGTTTTCTGGCCGGAAATGCCGGCCTTCGCGAGGAGCTTCCGTGATCCGATCCAAAACCCTGGTTTGCGTGTCCCTGCTGGCCCTCTCCTGCTTCGCGGCCAGGGCCTTTTCCGCTGTCCAGGCCGATCCGGCCCTCAAGGCCCAGGCCCAGGCGAACCAGCTCTACTGGCAGGGCGACAAGGTGGGGGCCCTGGGCCTCTATGAGAAGTCGCTGGAACTCAACCCCGACAATCCTCCTCTGCAGGATTTCGTGGCCCGCCTGAAGGACTACCTGCGCCGCCACCCCCCCACGGCCGCCAGGAAGCCCCTGGTGGCCGTGCTGACGGCGGAGGAGACCCGGAAATGGCTTTCCGGCCTGGGGCAGAACCCCTTCAGCGCCGTGCAGGCGGTGCAGGGAGCCGAAAGGGTGTTGAAGCAGATGGGCATTCCCTTCGTGCCCTTTTCGGACCGCGACGTGGAGGCCGGCAAGCTGGACCCCCGGTCCTGCCACGCCGTGGTCATCCCGGCCGGCGACGCCCTGTCGAACCAGGAGCAGTCCCGGCTGGCCGACTACTTCGACCATGGCGGCGGCGTGGTGATGACCTGGGGATACGGGGGCGTGGACGGCAAGGGCCTGCAGAACCCGGACCTGTCGGTGATGAACCGCGTCTTCGGGGTTTCCTTCACCGGATGGCAGGGGGATCCCCGGGTGGGCAAGGGCGGCTGCCGGGAGTTCTACTTCCTCAAGAAGGTGGACGGTTCCGACCCCATCGCCAAGGACCTTCCCGACGACCTGGACTACGGCGGCGGGGAGGCAAACACCTGCGTGCTGGCGGGCGCGCGGCAGGTCTTCGCCTTCGCGAACCAGGACGGAACCACCCTT
>JAJYGY010000022.1 GCA_021790555.1 bacterium | reverse complement strand
TTTCCGTCAGAAGGCCCCGGCCCTGGAAACCGCGGCTCCGCGGTCGCCCGGCACGGCCTCCCGGCCCGAGGGGGCCTCCTGGCACAGGCACAGGATCTCCACGCCCGAGGCCAGCCGGCGGGACAGTCCCAGGCGGCTCTCGCCCAGCTGCACCAGCAGGGGGTCCCGGCCCCCCAGCACCCGCACCAGGCAGCCTTCCACGAAGCCCAGCTCCATCAGGCGTTCGCGCTGGCCCGCCTCCTCGGAAAGCCCGGTCACCAGGCCTTCCTGGCCGGGTTTCAGGTCTCCCAGCCTCTCATCCCCGTATTTCTCCGCCTGGCTCATGGAAATCTCCTTGCCTCTGTCTTAAACCCCGGGACCGTTTCCGCCCATGACCTGGATCATAAACGCGGCGCGGGGCCCCAGAACTCGGCCACCCAGATGGTCATCAGCACCAGGCTCCAGGCCACCTGTTCCCAGCCGAATTTTTTAATCTCGGAAAGCGGAGGCAGCATACGCGCCCCGGCGGCCGGAGGCTGGGCCAGGCTCTGGCGCGCCTGGCGCCGGCGGGCCAGCACCCTGGCCATGGTCCGGGCCCAGTACAGGAAGGTGGCGGCCACGGCCAGGTAGTCTTTTCCCATGGCCACCAGGCCCAGCAGGGCGGCGTAGGGCAGGCTGGCCCAGGCCAGGCGCCTCCACGACACCGTGCCGCCCCGCAGCCAGGTCTGCACGAAGAAGACCCCGGCTGGAAAGTAGATGGCCGGGCGCAACCAGAAGCGCAGGGCCGCGCCGGTTTGGCCGGCCATGGCCGCGGCCAGCAGGGCCGGGAAGGTCAGCAGCAGGCTGGAAAAGGCAAGCAGAAAGGAATGCCTCAGCGGCAGGAACAGGCGCATGCCCAGCACCGCGCCCCCCAGCGCGGCCAGCAGCGCGAAAAGGCCCCACCAGGCCGCCGAGCCAAGGAAGTCGAAGAGGGTCAGCAGGGAAAGCGCGGAGACGCCGGCCAGCAGCCAGCCCTGCCAGGCCCGCCAGTCGCTGCGGCCCGGCCTGCCCCGCCCGCTCAGGGCCCCTGCCAGGGACCAGAGCCAGTCGCTGGCCATGAAGACGCCCAGGCTGCCCTGGGTGGCCATCAGCAGGTAGGGCCAGGCGGCGTGGTGGCGCAGGGCCACCAGGTCGCCGGAAACCATGCAGGTCAGCAGGGTCCACCAGGCACCGTGCTCATGTGGCAGGTAGAATTTCCTCCGCAAGGCTCCTGTCCCGTAGCGGTAGTTTGGCGCCAGGGTTCCGCCGTCGCCCCATGTCATGGCTGCATCAACCTTTCCATTGTCGGCCCGGATCGAAGCCGGACGCCTTGACCAACATCAGGCGCGGTGTGAAATACCGGGAAGAAAAAAAGGCGACCGGCCTTTCCCAAAGGAGTATGGAGGAAAAGAAAGGCCGGACCGCCTTGCCCCCACCGTGGAACCGTGGTGGGAGGCCTGCACAAACCATACTGCTTTTCGATTTCGAAAACCCTGACATAAGTCATGAAAGACGCGCTTTATTTTTGCCGGCGCCCGCGCATAAAAAAACCGCCGTTTGAAACGGCGGTTTTTGGGGCCAGCCCGGCGGTGGGCCTGGGTTGAAGGCAGAAAGGGGCTTAAATTTCAGGGCTTTTTGGAGGGCTTCTGGTACTTCAACTTGGAATACCCGCACAGGTCGGCCGTCACCTTGGCCACCTCCCCCACCATCAGGGGCATGGCCGTGCTCTGGATGCCGTAGTCCTTCAGAGGCACCGGGAAAGTGGCGTGCACGCGCAGTTCGTCCCCGCCGCCGTCCAGCTTGGTGTCCGTGTCCGCGCTCTGGGCGAAATATTCCACCGTGGCCGTGATGGTGCAGGGCCGCGTCACGCCGTGCACCGTGAATTCACCCAGGGCCCGCAGGGTCACCGGCTTCTGGTCCCGCAGCGTGGCGGGATCAGCCGAAAGCACCTGCTTGAGCACGAACCGGGCTTCCGGGTACTGCGAGGCGCCCAGGGCGTAGCGCATGGAAATGTCCCTGCCCGCCAGGTCGGTGGTGAGGCTGTCCAGCGGCACCACGAACCAGGCCCGGCTCTTGGAGGCGTCCTGCCTGTCCAGCACCACTTCGCCGTAGGGGTCCTGGCTGATGCCCACGACCTCCTCCAGGGGCGCGTCCAGCTCGAAGTAAACCGTGTCCCTGTGGACCGGGTCCTGGATGGTGAAGGATTCCATGCCGGCCCTGGCCGGGCGGGCCAGGGGAATTCCGGACAGGAGCAGCAGCAAAGGCAGGCGGAAACACAGGCGCCGAAGGTTCATTTCAACCCCGCGAGAAGTTTGACCAGGATCAAGGGAGCGGTTTGATGGCGATACCAAAACCGCGACGCATGATTTATAATCCATCCACCTTCAAATGCCTAGCTTCGCGGCCGAAAAAGCCCGTCTTTTTTTTCGCCCGATCCGGAATAAATGCCCCTTGCCGGGCGTTGTACTTTGTCGAAAACCAATCCTTCCAACCCTCAGGAGCATCCATGAAAATCCTCCCCCTCGCCTTCACCCT
>JAJYGY010000005.1 GCA_021790555.1 bacterium | reverse complement strand
CCCCGTGGAAACAGGACCATCCTACCGCATTTCCGCCGGGACGCAAAGCGCCCCGTGGGGGATTTTGCGCCGGCCCCGGGGACATGCTACACTGTTGCCGGCACCCTTTCAGGAGGACGCATGCCTCTTCGCCCCATCCCATGGATACCCCTGCTTTGCTGGACCCTGGCCGGCGCGGCCCCGGCGGCCAGGGCGACGGCCTTCGCCTGGCCCAAGGACCGCGGCTGCGCCGTCAGCCTGACCTACGACGACGCCCTGCAAAGCCAGATCGACAACGTGGGCCCCGCCCTCCAGAAGCGGGGCCTGCGGGCCACGTTCTTCCTTTCCGACCCGGCCGGGTCGGTGGAGGCCCACGCGGCCGCCTGGAAGGCGCTGGAAAAGGACGGCCAGGAGCTGGCCTGCCACACCATCCTTCATCCCTGCGGCGGATCGCAGTCCTGGGTGAAGCCCGGCGACGCCCTGGAGGACTACAACCTCGCCCGCATGGCCAAGGAACTGCAAAGCAGCATGTCCCTGCTCGAATCCCTGGGAGCCTCCCCTCCCTTAAGCTTCGCCTTCCCCTGCGGGGAGACCTGGGTGGGGAAAAAGCACGTCTCGTATATCCCCCTGGTCCGGAAGGACTTCCTGGCGGCCCGGGGCGTGGACCAGGACCTTGCCGATCCCAATACCGTGGACCTCTACCAGGTGCCCATTGTCAATGGCACCGGGACCAACGGCCCTTATTTGATCAGCGCCGTGCAAGAGGCGCAAAAGGACGGATCGTGGGTGGTCTTCATGTTCCACGGCGTGGGCGGAGACTACCTTCAGGTCCCTTTGAAGGCCCACGACCAGCTCCTGGACTACCTGCAAGCCCACAAGCAGGTCTGGACCGCGCCTTTTGGCCAGGTAGCCGGGTGGATAAAAAGTGCCCGGAAAGAAACCGCCCAAAAATAGAAGGCGTAAATTTGGCGGCGTTTAGCTTAAAAAGGTGAAACGTTATAGCTTTTATTTCTAAAGGCCTATTGACAATTTTAACAAAGAAGATATAATTATTTTGAGAACGATCTCAAAATAATGGGAATTCTCATTTTTTCTCTGATTTGAGCGCTTTTTTAAATAATTTGGATCGCGATTTTGGATGGTGGATTGGCAAAAATCTGCCGCCACTTCCTTTTAGACAGCAATCCATGGCATTGGTGACTTTGATGGCATCTCCGGAACTTCCGCGACCCCGTCCCCATCGCCTCCATGGTGCCGGGATCAAAAATCCGCTCTGGTTCCTCCCCCTGACGCTGTTCCTCATCCTGCTTACCCCGCCCCTGCGGCCTGCCGGCTACACTTGGGAGGGGGTTCCCAGCGGCTATGGCCTGGCCTGGAGCGACGAGTTCAACGGCAGCGTGGGCAGCGCCCCCAACGCGGCGGTGTGGAACCATGAAACCGGCGCCGGGGGCTGGGGGAACAACGAACTGGAGAACTACACCTCCTCCACCTCCAACGCCCAGATCGTCTCGGACCCCAACGCCGTGGACGGCAAGGCCCTGGCCATCATCGCCCTGGATCCGGGCGGGAACAACGACCAGGTCGGCAGCTACACTTCGGCCCGGCTCACCACCGCCGGGAACGAGATGCCCCAGTACGGCTACATGGTGGCCCGCATCCAGATGCCCTACGGCCAGGGCATCTGGCCGGCCTTCTGGATGCTGGGCAGCAACATCGGATCGGTGGGCTGGCCGGCCTGCGGCGAGACCGACATCATGGAAAACATCGGCAACGCCGCGGACCAGCCCGTCAACCACGGTTCCCTGCACCAGACCGGCTACGACTTCACCAACACCTTCAGCCTCCCCGGCGGGCAGCTCTTCCACAGCGCCTACCACACCTTTGCCGCCCTGTGGCAGCCCAACGAGATCCAGTTCTTCGTCGACGGCAACCTCTACGAGACCCACACCTCGGCCGAGACCGGCGGGGCCTGGCCCTACAACCAGCCCGGCTTCTTCATCCTCAACATCGCCGTGGGCGGCAACTGGCCCGGCAACCCCGACGGCACCACCATCTTCCCGCAGCAGATGAACGTGGACTACGTGCGCGTCTACCAGCAGGGGATGCCCACGCCCGCTCCGGTGGTGCGGTCCACCTGGAGGGTCCGCTGCGGCGGCCCGGATTACACCGACAGCCAGGGCAACCTGTGGTCGGCCGACACGAACTTCACGGGCGGCTGGCCGGCCGCCACCTCCAGCGCCATTTCCGGGCCGGTGCTTCCCACCTCCTCCGACCAGCCCCTCTACCAGTACGAGCGTTACGGGTCCAATACGGGCGGCCAAACCATCACCTACACCTTCAGCGTGCCGTCCGGATCCCTCTACCAGGTGACGCTGAAGTTCGCGGAAGACTACTGGAGTTCGGCGGGAAAGCGGGAATTCAATTATTCCATCAACGGAACCACCGAGGCGACCAACTTCGACATCTACGCGGATTCCGGCGGGCAGTACCGCGCCGACGACAAGGTCTACGACAACATCAGCCCCGGCCCGGGCGGCCAGATCGTCATCCAGTTCTC
>JAJYGY010000399.1:554-2537 GCA_021790555.1 bacterium | reverse complement strand
GACCGGAAGGCTGGTATCCCCGTTCTTGGATTGCAGGCTGATCATCGGAACGAACCGGTTGCAAGTGGTGCTGATATTTGGACTCGGGTTGGGAACCTCAATCCACAGGCTCAAGGTATTGTAGGAGGAGACGTCCGTGTTTCCACTTCCCCAGGCAAAGGCCGCCTGCGCGTAAGCTCCCGCCGCCGACATGGTGATATCCAGATAATGGTTGCTTCCACCCTGTCCCTGACCAGCTGAAGTTATTTCGTTAATCCCAACATTTCCTCCTGCGCCTGTGGAGGTAAAGGTGAAACCGCTCGCCAAATTGGAGTTGGAGCTTTCACCGTCATACCAGGTGCCGTTGAACCCGCCCGGAGTCGGCGTGAAGGTGGGGCTGGGAGAGGGGCTGGGCGTGGCGGTGTAGGTCGGGGTGTCGGTCAGGGTTCCGTTGGGCGTGTCGCTCGCGCTGAAAGTGGGCGTGATGGTGCGGGTGGGGGTGACGGTGAAGGTGGGCGTGTCCGTGGCGGCCGGGCCGCTGGGTATCTGGGTGTTGGTCGGCATGGGCTTGAAGCCGGGGTTCAGGGGGTCGTGCGGGTTGGTGCGTCCGGTGGGCGCGTCCAGCCACAGGGGAAGGAACCCGGCCTGCAGCACCTGGACCGCGGCGGCCAGGCAGACAAAGGTGGTCAGGAACACGAACGCGCGGCGAAGCTTCATGGTGCCCTCCCCTCAAAGAAAACCGTTGGTGCCAAATCCGAGACGCCTGAAGATCTAAGGCTTTCAGAAACCCTGCTTAAATTTAAGTTCCGTGATCTTTATCACCGTCTAAAAGTATTATATTTAGTTTTATCGTTTTAGCTAATTATTTTAAACAAATTTTTCAAAAATTATTTTAGCATTTTTTATACGTTTAATCAAAATTTTATAAAAATACCTGCCTCCCGGACTTCCGGAAGGCAGGCAGGAGGGAAACCCTTTAGAAGGTAAGCAACCGGTAGTTGACCCTGGGACCGCCGTCCATCCAGGCCACGTTCAGGGCCGGCGGCTCGTAGGCCAGGCGCACCGGCTGGGCGTTCCAGATGGCGTCGATGATGGTGTAGGCGTAGGCCAGGCCGAAACCGATGTAGAAGATATGGTTCAGGTTGGCCATGGTCTCCCAGGTGTTGTAGGGGGTGTCGTAGTTGGCGTTGGGGTCGGTCAGGCTCAGGTACTGGTTCTCGGCGTTGCTGCCCACGATGTACGTGCCGATCACGCCGCCCAGCATGCCCAGGGTGATGCCGCCCAGGATGAGACCCTTGGAATCCTGGTTGTTGTAGAACTGGCCCCAGCCCGGCAGGATGGCCGAACGCCAGGCCGGCTGCAGCCAGTCCTTGGGGCCCGTGGCGGCCGAGGCCACCTGGGTGCCCGAGGCGCCCGAGGACGAGCCGGGCGAATAGCTGGCCATGAACTGGCTCAGGCTGGTGTTGTTGGGGTTGAGGTTGAGGGCCTGCTGGTAGTTCTTGACCGCGTTGGCCTTGTCGCGCTTGGCGTAGTAGCAGTTGCCCAGGCCCTGGTAGGCCCTGGCGTTGTTGGGGTCCTGCGCCAGCACCTGGTTGTAGGCCGCGATGGCCTGGTCGTACTGGCCCTGCGAATAAAGCGAATTGGCGCTGGCCATGGGGTCCGAGGCGGCCGGAGCCGCGGAAGCACTCAGGCTGGAAACGAAATTGGCCAGGGCCGTGTTGCCCGGGTTCAATTGAAGGGCGTACTTATAATATTGGAGGGCGTGGGGCTTGTCCCCCTGGGCGTAGTAGCAGTTGCCCAGGCCCTGGTAGGCGCCGGCGTTGGTGTTGTCCAGCTTCAGCGAGTTGGCGTAGGCCCCGATGGCCTTGTCGTAGCTTTTCGCCGCGTACAGGGCGTTGGCGTAGACCAGCCACTTTCCCGCGTTCACCTTGTCCACAGCCCAGCAACTGCCGCTCAAAAACATGGTCAAGGCGGCCGCCACGAGCGCCAGGAACCTAG
This sequence comes from bacterium, assembly GCA_021790555.1. GTDB lineage: Bacteria > Oederibacteriota > JAJYGY01 > JAJYGY01 > JAJYGY01 > JAJYGY01. Next base: position 560 of record JAJYGY010000399.1, on the reverse strand, counting down.
CCCTCC
>JAJYGY010000399.1:0-544 GCA_021790555.1 bacterium | reverse complement strand
ACCATAAGTTCTCCCAAGAAAATTGGACCCATTGGCGTTGTACAGGCCGTGATTTTACTTAAGGGTAACAAAAGGTCCAAACCCTGTCAAACCTTTTCACCATGCAACACGCGGTAACCGCTTGCGCGAAAAACAGCACAAAAAGGCCGGAAAATAGGTGGAAAGCCGGCCCTAGCGCCGGTCCACTTTGCTCAGGATCTGCATCTCGCGGTCGCTCATTTCGCGCTTCAACAGGCCGATGACTTCGTCGATGAGCTGGATCAGGGCCCGGGCGTCCTGCACGTGTTCCTGCCGGGCCGGGTCGTCCTCGTCGGGCCCCCCGTGGCGTGATTCCTGCACCCGCGCGGCCTTTTCCTGGAAACGCTCGTAGTAGGCGTGCATCACCTTCAAAAAGGTGGGATCCACGGCCTGGAAAAGTTCCACCTGCAGGTCCACCGTGCCCTGGAAGACCGGAAAGCTCACCGCCGGAAAGGCCTGGCTGTTGTTGACGAAGCCCTCCAGGCCCCGCCGCGCCATCTCGAACTCGTTGATCATCTTCTGGATG
>JAJYGY010000076.1 GCA_021790555.1 bacterium | reverse complement strand
TCATCCAAGCCTCCCTGTGGACCATCCGGACGGGGCGGGCGGACGAACGGCAACACCGGCGGTTTTTTGCCAAGAAAAAAGGGGCCGGATTTCCGGCCCCTGCTCGGGGATGATGACTGGGTATGGTGACCTAAATTCAGCAACCGGCTCCGACGACACGGACTTGCCCACGCGAGTAATACGAAGCGACCGGGTGCTAACCCTGACGTCGAGCCAATCTTCACGATTGATCTATATCAAATTCCGCCGCACGACACCAAAATCCTAACCAAATCCGATTTTCACGTCAAGAACCCATATCCATGAACCGGCCTTCTGTTCATCCTCGGGTTTCGCCGGGCACGTGGCGGTCGGCCACTTTGAATGGCCCCTGCTGCTGGGCAGCGCCGCCGCGGTGGTGCCGGCCTCCCTGCTGGGCGCCAAGGTGATGGGCGAACACCTCAAGGACCGCTGGATCAAGCTGGGTTTCGGGATATTGCTCGTCGGCGTGGCCGCCAGGATGGCATGGGGCTTCTGGATGGGCTGACCCGGTCCCCACCGGTTTTCACGAAAGCCGGAACACCGCGAACAGCGGCCTTTCCACCCCCTGCTCCCATTTCCAGCCCGTCCCATTGGCCAGCGCCCGCATGGCCTCCGGGCTGCGCGGCACCACCCTGGCCAGGTTTTCGCGGTTGAAGTCGCCGCCCGGCCCGTCCGACCGGCTGATCGTGCCCACCACCGGGCAGTCCGGCCTGCGGGCGCGCAGCAGCCTCAGCAGGGCCGTGATTTCCGCGTCCGAACCGTAGTCGAACAGCGCGCCTTCGGAGGACAGCGCCACCACGGCGTCGGCGGGCAGGCCGGCCAGCCTGGCCTCCATCTCGCCGCCCTGGTCCCAGCGCAGGGCCGCGTGTTCCCACGCCACTTCCAGGCCCCGCAGGGGGCCTTGGGGCCGCCCAGGGCCGCCAGGCAGGCCGATCCAAAGGCCGGGCCGGCCGGGTCCAGGTCCCAGATCTCCACGCCCAGAGCGCGGCCGGCCAGCGGGTCCGGACCGCCGCCGCGCAGCAGCATCAGCGCGTTGAGGCTGTCCATGCCCGGCCCGCCGCCCAGGTTGAGAAGCCGCAGGGGCCGGCCCGGCGCCCCCCAAAGCAGGGGCGCGACGGCCTGGGCAAGGGTGCGGGCCATGTCGCCGGAGCGCAGGCGCATGGAAAGCCCGGCGTAGCTTGAGGCGATGGCCTTGTCCAGCTTGCCGGCCCAGGCCCGGCCCATCAGCTCGGGCGGCAGCTTCATCAGGTACGTGGTCATGCCGTCCATGAACCCGCCCCGGGCCGCCAGCAGGCCCCGGCCCAGGCGGGCCCGCTTCAGGATCAGGGGCAGCACCCAGCGCCGGAAGAGCGCCGGCATCCTCCGGTGGCCGGCCTGCTCCTTCACGAAGGCCTTGAGCCTTTCTTCCAGCTCGCCTTCCGAAAGCTCCACGCGGAACTCGGGCCTTTCCACGTCCACCACCGGCAGCTCCAACCCCGCCCCGTCCCGCGCGTAGAACAGCCCCGGCTTCTTGTCCTTTTCATCCAGGTCCATCATCCCCTCCCGCCTCCCGAAAGACCGGGCGATTAAGCTTGCCATGTAGCCCTCTTGTGACTACACTCTTGGTAGATACGTATCCCTCTCGGAGAAACCAGCCATGCTCACCGCTGATAATTATGTCCGCGCCCGCATCGACACCGCAACCAAGGACCGGGCCACGGACGCGCTGGAAGCCATGGGCTTGTCCATTTCGGACGCCATCCGCCTGCTGCTCTTGCGCGTCGCGGAAGAGCGCCGCCTTCCTTTCGAAGTGAAGGCTCCCAACCCCAGCACCCGAAAGGCCATCGCCGAGCTGGAAGCAGGAAAGGGCAAGAAGTTCAAAAACGTGAAGGCGCTGATGGCGGACTTGAATGCGGGCCATTGAGCGGTCTTCGGCATTCAAAAAGGACTTCAAGCGGGTCAAAAACACGCCTTATCACCGCAAAGATTTGGATGCCCTGCTCGTGGATATCCTAACTTTGCTTGTATCGGATCGTCCTTTGCCGGACAGCAACCGGGATCACCCTTTAAGCGGCCAGTGGGGCGGTTATCGTGATTGCCATCTCAAGCCAGACTTGGTCTTGATCTACAGCAAGCCGGACGCCCACACACTCCGTTTGGCAAGGCTGGGCTCCCACAGTGAACTTTTCGGCTGATTTCCCCAGGCACTTTCCCCTCCCGTGAAATTCCGGAATCAGAGCTACCACCTATTGCTACGCCCTAATCCTTCCCGTTCCTCACCCGGTGCTTGCACCCGGGCCAGCAGCAGGGCCGCCGCATGCCCTCCTTCAGCTCGGAAACCACCCGGCTGACGTGCTCCGCCCTGGTTTCGGCCTTCTTCACGTAGGTGGTCCAGCAGATCCATTCATTGCGCGCCAGGGGCGTGATGTCCTCCCACATCGCCCGCGCCTTGGCATCCGCGGCCAGGGCCTTGCGCAGATCCGGGGGCAATGCGTGGACCGTGCCGTGGGACATTTTGGTGGGCATGGCTAAGACCTGAC
>JAJYGY010000393.1 GCA_021790555.1 bacterium | reverse complement strand
GCTCCGTGAAGGCCGCCCGCGTCCCCGCGCCCGAAGCCGGCGCCGGCCACAACCTGGCCTGGTGGGCCTTCGCCTGGGAGCAGCCCAATTTCGCGGTCAACTGGGGCGGAGCCTGGGGGAAGATCCTGGCGCCCCCCAGGTCCAGCTGGGTGCGGCCGCCCCGGCGCGACGAAAACGCCGTGCCCCCGGGCGTCTGGTCCCCGGCCGGGTACCTGGGCCTGCCCGGCGTGTGGTCCGGATACGGATACCCGGGCCTCAACGGCTCCTGCCTGACCCTGGGCCTGCCCGGCGTCTGGTCCCCGGCCGGACACCTGGGCTGGCCCCAGGTCTGGCCCTGAAAGCCTGCCTCCTTCCGTTTCTTCCCTGACAAGCCTTCCCTGTCTATCTCTTCCATTGATGTAATTTGGAATTGATTTCGACTGCCCATTCCGCTGCTTGCATCAAATAAAATTCATATAAAATAAATGTTTTTCCAATATTTTGCGCCCTGATTTCCCTTTTAAAAATTCTTCCAAATTTTCTATCTAATTAATTTACAAGAAATTAATACTCCCTTCACCCCGACGTTTCACAGGTTCTGTAAAATTCGCGGGTCGTTTGGAAGTCCTTTTGCCATCCCCGCTCAGAAGCCGCCATGGCCAATCCCTCTCCTCAAGCCCCGCCCCTCCAGGACACCGCCGCGCTGCTGAAGGTGGAGACCGCGCCCATCGGGCCCGAGACCTGCCTGGAGGAGGTCTACCACTTCTTCTTCAAGGTCGACCCCCAGGCCCCCGCCCTGCCCGTCGTCGAGCGGGGCAGGCCGGTGGGCATCATCAGCCGGTCCTACATCATCGAGAAGTTCTCCAGGCTCTACACCCGCGAACTGCACGGCCGCAGCCCGGTGCGCCACTTCATGAACGCGGCGCCCCTGGTGGTGGAGCAGGGCGCCCCGCTGGAGGAGCTGGGCCAGCGCATCTCGCGCGAAAGCGCCGAATCCTACCAGGACGGCTTCATCCTGGTCGAAAACGGGCTCTATGCCGGCATGGGCACGGGCCAGGCCCTGCTGCGCGAGCTGACCGAGCGCAAGGAGCAGCACCTGGCCTCGGCCCTGGAGCGCATGCGCCTCAGCCTGCAGAAGGCCCAGGATGAGCTGATGGAGAAGCGCCTCCTCCAACGCGAGCTTTCCATCGCCCACGACATCCAGAAGTCGCTGCTGCCGCGCCAGACCCCGGCCGTGCCCGGCTATTCGCTGGCCGCCTTCTACCAGCCCGCCAAGGAGGTCGGGGGCGACTACTACGACTTCTTCACCCTCCCCGACGGCCGCCTGGGCCTGGTGGTGGCCGACGTCTCGGGCAAGGGCATCCCCGGCTCGCTGGGCATGACCATGGCCCGCTCGGTGCTGCGCTCGCAGGCCTTCTCCAATTCCTGGCCGGCCGAGACCCTGCGCAAGACCAACGAGGTCATCCAGCCCGACCTGCCGCCCGGCATGTTCGTCACCGTGTTCTACGCCATCCTGGACCCGGCCGCCCACCGGGTGCTGTGCGCCAATTCGGGCCACCACCCGGCCATCCTGCTGCGCCCCTCCGAGGGCGTCTACGCGGTGGCCCCGCGCGGCATCGCCCTGGGCGTGGCCACGCCGGACGAATACCACGTGAGCGAGCTGGCCGTGGACCTGGCCCCCGGCGACCTCTTCCTGCTCTACACCGACGGGGTCAGCGAGGCCATGAACGCGGCCCGGGAGGAATACGGGGAGGAGAGGCTGATGGACCTGCTTTTGAGGAATTCCTCCAGGGAGCCGGCCGGGATGGCCCGGGCCCTGGTGGAGGACCTGCACGCCTTCACCTCGGGCGCGCCCCAGAACGACGACATCACCCTGGTTTTCGCCCGGCGGGAGCGGGGCTGAGGCCGGGAGCCACGCCGAAAGGCGACATCGCCATCAAGGAAAGGAGCAGCCATGAATTTCGAAGTAAGGACCCGCGCCGACAAGGAACACCCCCAGGCCGTCATCTTCACCCTGACCGGCCACCTGGACGCCTCCACCGTGGGCATCCTGGAGGACCGGCTCAGGGAGCAGAACCAGAGCGGCCCCTGGAACTGGGTGGCCGACCTTTCCGGGCTGGAATACATCTCCAGCGCCGGGCTGGGGGCCTTCATCGGGGCCCTGCCGGGCCTGAAGGCCAACCAGGGGCACCTGCGCTTCCATTCCCTGCCGCCCAAGCTGGAGCGCATCTTCCAGTTCATGGGGCTGACGCAGTACTTCCAGATATACCCGGACGAGGCCTCGGCGCTGTCGCAGGCGGGCGCCCTGCCGGCCCTGGATTCGGTGCAGGGCATCCAGCTGATGAAGCCGGTGGGCGCGAAGTCCGCCGGGTCCAACTGAACCCCGCCGCCAGGAGGCCCCCATGCCAGACACCCTTTCCACCCCGGCCCCCCGCGCGCGCGAGGCCGGCGAGGCCGTCGTCGAGGTCGCCTTCCCCGCCAGCCTGGGCATGCTCACCTGCCTGCGCGGATTCCTGGTGGGCGTGCTGATGGAGCACGGCTTCGACGGGGACTTCGCCATGGA